>CAZAVQ010000022.1:0-9893 GCA_964488635.1 uncultured Nitrososphaeria archaeon | reverse complement strand
TAAAAGGTTATTTAGTAGAGGTATGGCTTCTCTACAAGATGCTTAAGATCGGCGTCATAGGAGCTGGACAAATAGGCTCGGCGATCGCCCGGGTGCTCGCGCAAACCGGAAAATATCAAGTCATGGCGTCTAGGAGGAATATCGCGGAGATAAAGGATTTGGAGAAGCTAGGGGTGAAGCTGACGAGGGATAACCGCGCGGTCGCGGAGTTTGCAGACGCGGTCTTCATCTCTGTTAAACCACATAAAGTTTCTGAGATCCTTCGTGAGGTAGGCGACCTCTTAAAGAATAAGATATTGATCTCGGTGGCGGCGGCGATCCCTATCTCAAAGATATCATCCCTAGTCCCTGAAGCGAAGATAGTGAGGGTGATGCCGAATGTGGGTCTGATAGCGAAGGCGAGCTTCACGGCGTACGCGGTCGGCCCAAATATCACGGACAAAGACTTAGAAAAAATCCGAGGATTACTTGGAGATCTCGGAAGCTACATGGAAGTAGACGAGGACCTGATGGACGCGATCACCGCCCTCAGCGGAAGCGGCCCCGCATACGTCGCCCTCCTTATCGAGGCCATGGCCTATGCGGGTCTAAAGGTCGGGCTTCCACGAGACCTCGCCTATCAATCGGCGACCTACACGGTATATGGAACCGCGAAGCTGATCCTCGAGTCGAAGCTCCACCCATCAACCGTTAAGGAGATGGTTCTGACACCGGGTGGAACGACCATTGAGGGAATATTCTATCTCGAGGAGGGCGGTGTGAGGACCGCGGTTATGAAGGCTGTTGAGGCGGCGACGAAGAGGGCCAAGGAGATCGCGCAAAAATTGAACAACCCGGAGTAACCGCTGCGAACCTACTTCTCCAAGAGTGGACAGGATCCCCTAGAGATCACGACCCTACATTCTCCGCTTTTTAACGCCTCTATCAACGCCTCCTCCACTGATTGGAGATCAGATGCGTTAACGACCTTTACCCTATCACCCATAAATGAGAGAAGCTCTTCTAAGGGTATCCTCGATGCCTTATCTCCCATGGCCGTCACGCCGCTGCCTGGATCCGGTTGAAAACCCGTTTGAGCAGTTATCATGTTGTCTAGGATTAGGACGACGATCGGGATCCTGTGGTAAAATGCGTCCATGAGCCCTTGGAGCCCGTCGTGGTAAAATGATGAGTCCCCTATCACCGCGACCACGTTTAATCCCGGATTCGCGAGCTTAACGCCGCAGGCGACCCCTATGCTCGACCCCATAGCAATCATGGACTCGAGAATCGGCTCCTCGCTTCTGAAATCCAGGCTCATGCACCCCACGTCCCCCGTCACCACCCCTCCACCGACCTTCCTCAACGCCGACCTGAGGGCCTGGAGGGAACTACGATGCGGACACCTAGGATGAAAGTCTTCCACGCATGGTGTGACGGAAGCCTCTGAATTCATGGCGGGTTCTTGGGACATCTTCCTCCCGATTTTTGATGATTCAACCTTGACGTCTATTATGGACTGCGTGGCGTCGAGGAGATCCGCTGGCTCGAGTTCCCCAGCTGGGGGGATGTGCCCGGTTAACTTTCCGTAAATTTCCACCTTCATTCCGCGCAGGATTTCCCTGACTTTTCTCTCTAAAAATGGTTGGACTTCCTCAACTACTAAGATTTTATCGAATTGCGAGGCAAACTCTCGAATAATCCTCTCCGGGGCTGGTCTCGTAATGCCCACTTTTAGAACCCCCACGTGTTTCTTAATCTCCTCGGGGAGGGAGCTGACCATCTGCGCCGCGTAGTTACATGTTATTATTCCAAGTTCGCCTCCTCGTTTCTCGACTATGTTAAATGGGATTTTATCCGCGATCACCCTTAACCTCAGATTCTTCTTCCAAAGCTCTTCATGGAGCGGGTAAAGCGCCTCCGCGACAACCCTCCTCCCAATTCTCTGCTTCGGCTTTCCCTTGGACCTCGTCGGCCCCAAAGTCACATACGCCCTTTGGTTACACAGCCTGGTTACGAGCCTCACGACCACGGGTAATCCTACTTCTTCGGATAGATCGAAGGCGTAAACGGTCATGTCCTTCACCTCCTGAGGAGTCGACGGCTCTAGAAGGGGAACCTCCGCCAGCTCGGTGAGATAACGCGTATCCTCCTCGCTTGTCGAACACTTTCCACCCGGATCATCACCAACTATAACCACTAAGCCGCCTTCTATACCGCTGAACGCGCTCCCCGCAAATGGGTCTAATATCCAGTTGAAGCCGACGTGTTTCACCACGGCGAGCGCCCTGAGGCCGAGAAAGGATGCGCCCAAGGCCTGCTCGTATGCGACCTTCTCGTTAACAGACCACTCAACGTATATCCCCAGCTTCTTAGCGTCCCTTAGGACGTGGTCAACTATTGGGGAGACGGGTTCACCGGGATAGGATGCGACTAAGCTCACCCCGGCCTCTATCGCCCCCCTCGCCGCCGCCTCGTTCCCGCTCATTAGCTCCACTTCGCTCATAGAAGCCGGGTGAAAGCATGTTTTGAGTGGAATATAAGCCTGAAGGGGAAGTGGATGTTATGTGTATGTTTGAGGGAGTTCCTAGGCCCTCCACCACTCAAAAAGAACGTAGGTCACCTTTTTGGAGCCGACATCCGGAATAGCTATCGTGAAATATTTCCTGACGGTGGTCGCGAGCCTTCCCGACCTGATTATCTCGAGGGCGGAGATGTTTTCATCCGAGGATTTGACTTGGACTATGAATGGGGCGTGTTCAAGACCTGGGCCGAGCTTGTATACGGCGAAATCGCTTCCGAACTTTATTCCCGGCGTGACTATGAAGCCCCTCTCCCTGAGGTCTTTATAGGCGAGGTACCTCTCATCAAACTTCTCGTAATGTTCTTTGGCGTACTCCATTAGCTCTTCGACATCCAGCCTCCGCTCACCCTCATAGATCTCCAGTTTACCTTTCTCGACGAGGTATACGGCCTCGATTATATCGAGGATGAGCGGTGCATCGAAGTCAGGTGACTTTGGCTTAGATATTCCAAGGGGCTTCCCATAGAAGCCTGCTCGATAGAGCTCCCTACCTTTCCCAATATCCCAGACTATGATTGTCCCGTGAATTAATTCGGCCCTGATCTTTTCATCGGACATTTTTCTAATACCCTAAAATGTCGCGATCGAAAGCGCTCTCAGTATATCCCCAACCCTCTCCGCGTTATCCGATATATCCTCGATCATCTCGGCGACCTCTCTGCAGAGGAGGAGTTGCCCTATCTTCAGATTGCTATTTAATAGCTCTAGGTCGAGGGTTCGATAGATCTCATCGCTCTTCTTCTCATTTTCCTCGGTTTCCTTTATCTTTTCATATAGGGCCGAGGAGTTCAAGGTTGTGGCCAATAACGCCTCCCTCATCGCGGTCAAGGTTGCCAGAACGGATTGACCTAGCTCCATGAAGAGCCTGTTTAAGTTTTTCCCGATTTTTGTTTTCATCTTGCTTAGGCTCACGATTCTGAAAGCGGCGCCTTCAGTCGTATCGGCTATCTTATCTATTTCCGATGTCAGCCTGATGAAGTTCTCCCTAGAGGTTAAAAGCGCCCCGACGTTGCTTATCTCCTTCTCCACAATCCTCGTCCTCTCCTTAGCCTCTTCGTCATTCCTCATGATTTTCAGGTACATCTCCTCTAGGATCTGCGTCTTCGCCCCATTCACAAAGCTCTCCAACATATCCAAAAGAATCTTGTATCCTTCGAGGACGGTTCTCACCTGATCTTGAATTAGATTTAATATATTTATCCGGAAATCTTCCTCCCGGTCCCGCGGTAAAGTCATTTCGATCTCCTAAGTCATTATTTCCCGTTGCCCGCTATAAGTATTTCCCGCTAAAGACCATATCCAAGATGATTCCTCAGGATATCGATGAGTTCTCCTAAATCCGCCCTCAATTGCAGGGCAGAATCCCTGAACCTCAGCGTTACCGTATTGTCTTCTAATGTCTGGTGATCGACCGTTACGCATATCGGGACTCCTACTTCATCGAATCTGACATACCGCCTCCCAATACTCCCAGAGTCATCGTATTCGACGTCGAATTCGATTTTCAGCGATTCATAGATCTCGCGAGCCTTTGAGGTGAAGGCTTCTTTGGAGAGGAGGGGCAGAACTGCTACCTCGATCGGGGCGAGTTGTGGTGGAAGCCTGAGGACGGGTTTTCCGCTCTCTAGGTCTAACGCGTTTTCTAATATGCAGTAAATGCTGCGGTCGATCCCCATGGATAATTCGAAGACGTGGGGAAGGACCTTTTCTCCGCCGTCTAGCACCTCCATTTCGTGGCCGCTGGATCTTTGGTGTCCGCCTAGATCGTGGGTACCCCTATTATTGCATGCAACCAGTTCTATCCACCCGAGGCTCGTTTTGACTTCTAGATCCCATGCCTCAACGGCGTAAAATGCCTTCTCATCTTCTCCAAGCTGTCTTAATCTGATTTTTTCTCTAGGTATCCCCGCCTTCTCGTAGAATTGCTGGATTAATGAGAGATAATATGCGATCAGCTTGCTGGAGACGAGCCCCGAGTCTAATGCCTCCTTACAGGTGATCTCCACGGGTTCGGTTTTATCAAGTGGTTGGAGCCTTAGCTTATAGTCCATCACTGGATCCGCTTTTGGGAAATCGTTCGCCTTCTTGGGGTTGAAGAAGACCTCGATCTCGGCTTGATAGAACTCCCTCATCCTGAGCAAACCTTGTCTAGGAGAGATCTCGTTCCTGAAACTCTTTCCGACTTGGGCGATAGCAAAGGGCAGGCTCCTCCTCATAGTCTTATATATTCGGAGGAAGTCGATGAAGATGTTCTGACAGGTTTCCGGCCTTAGATACGCATCCGCGCCGATTACGCCGATCCCGAGCCTGAACATCATGTTGAAGTGTGAGAAATCCGTGAGCTTTCCACCGCATCTCCCGCATCTGATGCCGTGTTCCTCAACGATCCTCCTCATCTCCTCTAAGCTCATGCGTTCGGGAACATGAATCCCCGTCTTCTCCTCGATCAACTTATCCAGCCTGTAAATCGCCTTGCATCGCTCGCATTTCGCTATCGGGTCGACGAAGCTCTCGAGGTGGCCTGAGGCCTGAAAGACCTTTTTCGACAGCACTTGGGCTCCATCTATCTCTAGCATGCCGTCCCTCTTCACGAGTTCCCTTCTCCAGAGTTCGACGAATTTCCTCTTCAAACCAACTCCAAGCGGCCCATAATCCCAGAACCCCGCCGGCGCATCACCATAGATCTCGGAGGAAGGCATGAAGAACCCTCTCTCGAGGGCCAGCCTAATTATTTCATCGTATTTCCTGCTCTCCTCACGCCTGCTCACAGGAGGACACCTTGGCCGCCTATTGGGAGAATGGCCATTTATTTATTCTTAGTCCACGATTATCGCCTTACAGCTCGGACACGTCCCGTTCACGCTCACCCAAGTATCAACGCATCCCTTGTGGAAGACCGCGTCGCAGTTGCTGCACCTCACCGCCTCTCCAGGCGGTATCGGCTCAAAACATATACTACAAACCGCCTCCTCCAGATCTGGAGCGGGAACTATCTTAGCGGTTACAGCCCTGCTAGGTCTCGCCGGCCCAGCCGTGGTCGGAGGTGTGGGAGCCGGTGGCGTTATTAGGGGTGGAGCGGGGACTGGTTCTTCTTTTATCGGAGTGAGTAAGGCGAGTGATCCTACTCCGAGTTGGAGGACTCCGGTGAAGACCGCTGCGAAGAACCCTATGTCTAGGCGCACGTTAATCGATAAACTAAGTAATTTGATGGCGTAGATGTAGATGGGTGAGAGGGTCGCGAGTACTCCCCCTATTACCGTGAACCCTCCTAAGAATAAAATCTGTACTCTTAACCTTTTCGCGAAATATGCAACTATCAACCCGACTCCGGCCAATAATCCCCCGGTTATGGATAAGATCAGCGCCTCAGGGAACACGTAGCCGTAGATGGCGGTTTCGCTATTCGCCTCAATATACCAGCTGAGAAGTAGTGCGAGTATGTGGATGGCGCCTATAGCCGCTGCGCCGGATCCTATTTTGAAGAACCTGGAGACGACCTCTTCCCTGCTTACAATCAACTTCTCTTCAGCTCCTTTAAAATGAGTTAATCAGCACCTTATAAACGGCTCGTGCGAGGGAAATCTCCCGATGACACGTCGGAAAAGATTGTTTTTATAAGGTTTTGACGTAATATTCTGAGATTAAGCCCGTTCTAACCGTTGAAAACAACTTTTTATACACGCCGACCCGGTATCTTTCAGGGAATGAGTCCATTTACGGGAAAGAAGGAGAAACTGGAGGAACTCGAGGCGAGGCTATTAGATAGGCTAACGGATTTAGAAGGCAGGTTACTTGAGAACACTGGGAAGATAGTCGACGCGTTAAAGAGGATCGAGGCGAGGTTCGCCGATATCCAGTCGGGTCTCCAGGAACTTTCAGCCCAGCCCGAGGTAATAAAAACGAAGTTAGATCATTATCTGGAAAAAGCTGAGAAGGTTTCGGATGAACTCGAAGCCGTTAGATATTATGAGAACACCCTGCTCTCGGTCCAAGACGGAATTAAAGACATAATCGAGGCGCTCAGTAGGGAACGCGAGATGATAAAGCAGGAGATCAGCGCGCTTCTCAAAGAGAAGAGTGAGGTCTCGGTGATGCGCGAGGAGATAAAGAAGTGGAAGGAGGAACTGGATGCGAGGGAGAGGCAGCTGGCGCTACGGGAAGCAGAGCTCCGTGAACTCGAGGAGAAGAAGATGACGCTCGAGAGGAGGATTAACGAACTAGAAAACCACTATCTAAAGGCACTAGATGAAACTCGGACAAAGCTCGAAGAGATGATGAAGGGAATGCTGAGGGACTTCAAGCTCAGGGAAATCAGATTAGAAAGGTTAGTCAGGAAAGAGGCGGAACTCAGAGAAGGACTGGAAAAGTTGAGGCAGAGGGAGGAGGAGGCGGAGGAGCTGGAGAGGAAGCTTCTGCAATTGAGGAGCGAGCTAAACGCGTTAAATGAGAGGAAGAGGAGGCTGGAATCCGAAGTTAAATCACTTGAGGAAAAGAGGGCTAACCTCGAGAAGATAATTGCCGATATGCGTAGGGCAGTCCTCAGTCCTTAGGAATAGATTCTTCTAATTTTTGAACCCTCTCAACAAGCTCATTAAAGGCGTCGGTCAAAGTGGACAGTCTATCTAGAATCTCGCCTAAATCCAATTCTATCTTCTTTTCCAGCTCTTTTATCGTGTTCTCCATAGCGGTCAACCTCTCCTGAAGTTCTTCGACACTTTGCGGCATCTCCCTTCTCTCCTCCAACTTCACCAACTTCTCCTCGATATTCGCCGTCACGTCATCTAAAATCTCTATCGCCTTCAATAAGTTGCGAGCGAACTCGTAGGTGGGAACCCTCCCCTTGGGGGTCTCAAGATACTTTAGCTCAATAACGACCCGTTCTTGGTCTTCTCGCTTCTCCTCCAAGCCATCAACCTCCCTCAGATGCTTGAGAAACTTGAGATAAAGGTCTTTTGCATATCGGGCACACGCCGTGGCTTCTCAACCAAGGCTCCACGCACCTCATGTGCATCACGTTTCCGCAGTAGGGGCATTCAAAGATGGGGCTTCCCTCTAAGATTTCGGTTGAGCAGACTGGGCAGATCTTTACCTGTTCCTCTTTTTTAGAGACCTCTTCGAGGAAGTTCCATTCGCCGACCTTAACTTCTCTCCCGACAAATATCCTCTTACCCAACTATTGTTCCTCCTCGACTTCTATTTTCAAGGGGAGGGGCATAAATCTTCTGCTCGTATCCACGTAGATCACGTCCCCGGTTTGAGGCTTTAGATCGGCGAGCCTTTGTTCGTCTGAGAGCCTCCACCTCTTATATAATAGCTCTGGATCGGGTATGCTGAACCTCTCCGCTATCCTCTTCTTGAGATCTAGGACCGTCTCCTCGAGCCTCACCGGGAATGTTATGGCCTCTTCCCTCACGGCATCTCCGCAAACGAAGCAGTCTTCTCTTCTCTCAAGCTTCACGAGGGTGAAGCGGTTACTTAGGCCATCGTATACCAAAAGATCCTGAATAACCTCTCCAAGCTCGCCGTCATGTAGGATCTTAATTATCTCGGTTGACGCAATTCCGGAGATTAAAGCAGCAACGCATTGGAGTGCGGGCATCTTCGGCTTCAACTTCTCTTGGAGCTCCTGGACCTTTTTCCGCGTCTTCTTATCGAGCCTCTCCAAGATGTCTGCTTGAGCGTATTTTATGTCGTATGCGGTTTTTATGTTCAGTTCGAATAATTTTCCCGCGGTTTTTAGATCGATCTTCACGCCATTTTCCTTTAATTCCTCGACGAGGTCCTCTGGAGTCCTCCTCCTGAGGGTGCATTCAGCAAGTTGTATCTCCTTTGGGATCAATTCATCCCCATGGCATTCCAAGCACGCGGTTTTCCCCGGGATCACGACCTGAACATTTGCGTAGAATCCATCCATAGAGGAATCTACCAATATCTTATCGAGCTCTACGGCGAGCGAGTTGAGCCATCTTCTAACGGGCCAGTTATCCAAACAGGAGGCGATTACCTTAGCCCCCTCAAATATCGATTGATCGAGGCTCCTGACATCTTCGAAATACGCGTCAACTTTTATCCACGGATTCATCTTCTTCAGCTTTTCAGCGGCAACAATCGCCTTCGGCTTTCCGATATCTTCATCTGTGAAGAGCATTTGCCGGCTGAGGTTAGAAAGCTCGATCACGTCGTTGTCCACCAAGATTAATTTCCTGATCCCCATTAAGGCGAGGTTCTTTGCGACCTCGCAGCCTATTGCGCCGACGCCCACGACCACCACCGTCGACTTCATGAGTTTCTCTTGGTTCCAGCCCGCTACCCTGAGCTGTCGATCATATCTCTCCATCAACTCTTTTTCGCGTTCATTAGCCATCCTTCAACAATAAACTCGCATCAATCCCGCTTATTTGAGTTTTTCAAGATCACTCTTGGAAAGCCAACTCCGGCCTAGCATAAAGCTCGATATATTGCCTAACCCGCGCCTCAAACATGTCAGGGCGGTATTTCATCTCGGCTGCGGCGAACGTATTTAACGGGTCATCAGGATTTGGATTGTTGAGGAGGTTTCTCAGGGCCTCGACGACCGTGAATAAATGGAGGGTTGGGCTCCAATCATTCTTAAAGATGGATTCACAGATTCTTGCTGGGACCTCGTCGGTGAAGTTGGGATGCCAGATCCTCGTCCACCAAACTACTTCCGGCGGCATATATGGAAACGCCCTTGGGACGAATATCTCGATTTTAAAGAACCCGCCCTCGTAGAGTCCCTCGCCTATTATGACGCCTCGGTAATGCGTCAGCTCATCATTCACTATGTCGAAGGTCGGCTCATTCTCGCGCATCAGTTTGTATTCGAGTGCTAGGCGCCTATGCCACAGCGGCTCGGGGAGCTCGGTGTACAATTTTCCTCCAGCCCCAACGAGATATGAGCTAAGTAATTAACTTTCAACAAGGAGAATTCTGGAAAAGCCCACTCTAGAGATAATCCTCAGTAGAAGAAAAATTCATTTGGGTTTTTATCCGCCGACGGTTCTAGTTATAAGGATGAGTTTATCTCCGTCTTGGACGCCGAGGGACTCCAAGGTCTCCGTGTCCTTAAGCGCCCTCCCCCTGAAGGTGAGCCTAGTGGTGTCTGGCGGCAGCTTCTTCATGGCGCATACCTTCGCCCTTATAGCGCCTATTGTGGTGCTCGGTGAAACCTCCAATTCGATCGGACTCCCACCACCAATAGCTGGAACAACTCTGATTTTCATGCGCTCTTACCCCTGCTCGGTAGGTATCCCTTTAACCACGCTATATAAGCATTAACTACTCCATTTTTCTCGGGAATTCTCAGCGA
>CAZAVQ010000021.1:0-10114 GCA_964488635.1 uncultured Nitrososphaeria archaeon | reverse complement strand
ATCGCTTTCAACATAGATCGTTGGAATACTCACACTAAGAGTTCCTGGGTTCTTGAGTATCACATATAAGGGTAGTCCTTCTTGGAGGGGGTTAGGGCCAACGGTCGCATGAACCTCAACCTCTTCGCGGATCCTTTCAAGCTCGTATTGGAGTCTCCTAGATGCTTCTTGCATGAAAAGTGTTTGGAGCCCTTGAGTGTAGATTACGAGCGGAATGATTATTATGAAGATTATCGCTAACGCTATCGCCGTCCCAATTACCGCGGATACGCCTCTCCTATCATTCCTACGAGATTTTCTCAACATAGACCTCAACCCTATTAAATGAGAACATCGATGGGTGGGGCTCGATGTTTATCACATAGTCTTCATAGGCAGCTCCGCCCCATGGGACATCGACTTCTCGAGTCAGGCTACCTTCTCCCATTACCACCGAACCTGAATCCGTTTCACAGATGAGCCTAGCTGTAACCTTATAAACGCCGTCTTGATCGTGGTAGACTTTCGCGAAGACCTGATAGACTCTGTAATTGAAGGTATCCCAAAAGAGCTTAATTAAATCAACATAGGAGGATACCATAGTGCCCCGCGCGTCAAAATACCATTCTTTCTGGACTACGGTCCATCCAGGCGTCTCCGCGGTGATCTCGATAGTTATAGGATATTTGAGATTCTGGAAGTTTGCATCAACCCACTGATCCGTTTCATTTTCACTCAAGACCGTAACCGTGGCCGTTCTCTCCTTGCTTTCGGAGGTAGTCTTGATCCTGATGGTGATCGTGTTGAAATATTCTCTTTCCTCTAAGGAGTCTTTCGGAAGCCGGAGCTTCAGCCACTTGGTGAGTGTTCCGGCGGGAGCCCCAGCCTCAAATGGGTCAACGAAGTCTATCCAACTCCAGTTGCCAGAGGGAGTTACGCACCATGCTCCTGATGGAGATTTAACATTTTCAGATGTGAAGCTAGCAACTCTAAACAAGATAGACTTCGAGGTCGGGTCTATTAGGGTCGGGTTCTCGGGATCAAATAAATCTCTTGGCATATAATGAACCTGTAATGTGATCATGTCATCGTTTCCGCATCCAGGACATGAGAAACCGAATCTCCCAGTATCTCCCACATCGAGTTCTCCCCAGTAACCTATCCCCGAGTCCCAGACCTTTTCTCCATTCCTTATTGTTATCAGCCTGATTATCACGACGGGTTCTCTTCCCACATTCCTTAAGATCGCGACTCCTCCCGGATACATTACATAATCAGCTGATATCATTGATCTCAGGACAAGTAGGTTTTTGTTCAATTCTTGGTCAGCCTTTATTCTTTCAACAGAGGCGTAGCCGGAGCATATCCCCCAAACCATTATTCCTATACCTACTATTATCCCGGCAAGTACCAAGATCGATAATAATTCACTTATTCCCTTGGATCTCAAGCTTCCTCGACCTCCGTTTCAACAACATATACTTGATCAAGTTTAACCGGTGGATCTATTTCCAAGAACACGTTGGCCGTGCTGGTTCCCGGGAGGAAGTGTATTCTTCGGGAGCTTTCACCTAAGACAGCTCCGGTACAATCCACGAATCTTATTCTAACGATGTAGTCTCCCTGCCTATCGGCGCCCATCTCGAGCATGGCGTTGTTAATCGTGCGGTCCTCGGTCTTCCAGAAGAGGGCTATCCCGCTGACGTGGACGTGTGCCGTTCCTCCGGGGCCGAGCTTACCCGCGAAGATCCATTCTTGTGGAATTATCTGGGCGTCAGGTGATGTCATGACTATGCGGAACGGTGTTCCAAGGGTTTTATAACTTCCGAATATCTCATACTCATTTGGACTTGGGACGGTTATATCATCGGATCCCGAACCGCTCTTCGGATTTCCGGAATCTCTAATTTCCTCAACCTGAATATTCAATTCTATCGTCATGTTATGGGATGCTAATGGCGCCCTAACCCAGATCTTGCCTTTATTTCCGTAAGAGGCTATGCGCCCGTTCTCAATATAAGTTACTGGATCTACTATGTCGATTATGGCCCACTGGTCTGGAAGCGGGCATCGTGGAGGCGGCAGAGTTAAGAAGGGGTTCATGAAACTTGAGTCGATGTAAAGTATCGTTTGGGAGGTTAGAATTCCTTTCTCGAGGAGGTTCAGCGGCATATAATACACCCTATACATGAGTTTGTCCGTCTGAAGGCATTCTTGGGCGAGTTCCTGGGTCGCTGCGTCACCGCAAGTTGGAGCTTGGATCTCTAAGACTTCACCTTGACTAATTGTATACTCTTCTGTAGAAGAAAGATCCATGGATGAAAAAAGTTCATCGTTTTCAGCCGATCTAAGCTCTATTCTGTAAATTGTTAAACTAATATTATATTTTGAGACATTCCTAATCGTAAGGTTAACTGTTTCGAGTTCGGAATTGTAGTTAATCGCCTCTATTATCAATGCGGAGCGTAGAGCCTCTACATTGATGTCTGTTTCCTCAGTTAGATCGAGCATTGATTCTTGCGCCCACCCCGCAGCGAAATACATTAGGAGTATCCCAAGAGATAGGACTATAGCCGCTACGATTGTTGTTTCAACGATAGTCAAAGCCCGTCTAGATCTAACTTTCACCTACACTTCTCCATTTTATACCTGAGATGTGGTGGTAATAAGAGTTTCTGTAGATCTGGGTTTGCGATTCGGCTTCGAGAAAGGATTTTTACAAAATACTCTCTTTAAAAAATTAGGTTTAAGTGATGCTTGATTGGGGTTTCAGGGGAGTAGAAAATGGTTAAAGTGAAGTTCGAGAAGATTTCTCCGGCGGATTTCTTCTATCGGAACAGGGATATCGCGGGATTTAGTAGTCCCTCGCGTTCACTCTACATGAGTATTAGAGAACTCGTCGAGAACTCGCTGGATGCATGCGAGGTCGGGAGGATTCCGCCGAACATAATCGTTGAGCTATCCTCTGAGGGTAACTCGGAGGGCGGGGTCGGGGTGTATAAGCTGAGGATAGAGGATAACGGGATAGGGGTGGCGGCGGAACACGTCCCAAAAGCGTTTGCCACGGTATTCTACGGAAGTAAATATGGTTACAAGCAGAGTAGGGGGACCTTCGGACTCGGCGGGACGATGGCGTTACTTTATGGCCAGATAACGACGAATAGACCGGCGACGGTTATCTCGAGTAAGGGTGGAAAGGAAGTCCACAGATTCGTGTTGATGATAGACATCGTGAAGAATGAGCCGAAGATATTCAAACATGAGGTATTCGAGAACAAGAAAAGGTGGCGTGGAACGATAGTGGAGTTCTACCTCGAAGGAGATTATACAAATAGTAAATCGAAGATAATCCAATACTTTAATCACACGGCGATAGCGAATCCCCACGCAAACCTGATGTTCATAGATCCACGCGGTCGCCTCTACTATTATCCGAGGGTGACGACGAAGGTTCCGGAGCCGCCGGAGGAATCGCTTCCACATCCCGTTGGGGTTGACGTCGAGACTATGTCAAGGTTGCTGGTGTCATCTAGGGATAGGACTATGGTGAGTTTTCTCATGAATAATTTCCAGCGGGTCGGCGAGAAGAGCGCGAAGGATGTCCTGAATTTAGCCGGGATCCCATGGGATAAGAATCCCAGGAGGCTCAGCCACGACGAGGTCACGAGGCTAGTAGACGCCATCAAGAAGTATGCCAGGTTTAGGGCGCCGGATCCAAGCAGCCTCAGCCCGATAGGTAAAGACTTACTGGAAACCGGGATACGCCACATGCTTAACCCAGAGTTCATGTATATCGTCGAGAGGCCGCCGTCCTCTTACTCAGGATTCCCCTTCGTCGTAGAAATCGGCCTAGCCTATGGAGGCAGCATTCCACAATCTGACTCCGTTCAGCTTTATCGGTTCGCCAATAAGATCCCACTGCTCTACGACGAGCGGGCGGATGTGGTCTGGAAAGTTGTGAATGAGAGGATTGATTGGTCGACCTACAAGGTCTCCTTCCCAGCCCCGATCGCGATCGTCACCCACATCTGTTCCCCTAAGATCCCATACAAGACCGTTGGAAAAGAGGCGGTGGCTGATAGACCGGAGATCGAACGCGAGCTCGTGACGGCGATACGGGAGGCCGCGAGGGCTCTTAGGCTGTATCTGAGTAGGATCGAGAAACGAGCGATGGTGAAGAGGAGGCTGGACTTCTATGCGCGGTATCTGCCGCTGATAGCGAAGTTCGCCGCCGAGCTTGCTGGAAAGAGGAAGCCGCCGAAGATAGAGTCCCTCCTGAGGTCGCTTGGGGTCGATCAGCAGATGGTCGAGGAGGCGAAGAAGCGGGCCCTAGAAAGGCTTCAAGAACTCTACGCGGAGTAGTTTGGTTTCCTCGATTTCATGCCCTCTATATCCTAAAATTCTTCGCTTTTCAGGCCGTTACCTTATAGTTTATTTAGGTCAAGTTACCAAGCTCTCCCGATGAAGGTGGCTTTAGCCTATAGCGGCGGGCTCGACACGACAGTCGCGATAAAATGGCTTCAAGAGAAGTATTCCGCCGAGGTTATAGCGGTCGCCGTGGATGTGGGCCAGGAAGAGGATTTCAAGGTCATCGAGGAGCGGGCTCTCACGGCGGGCGCGGAGAAATTCGTCTTAGTCGACGGGAAGAAGAGGTTCGCCGAGGAATTCATTCCGAAATGCGTAATGGCAAACGGGCTATATGAGGGCGAATATCCACTATCCACGGCTCTGGCGAGACCCCTGATCGCGGAGGAGGTCGCCAGGGTCGCCTTAAGGGAGGGGGTCGACGCGGTTGCCCATGGATGCACGGGTAAGGGTAATGACCAGATCCGGATGGACGCATCCTTCTCGGTGTTGCTTCCAGATGTAAGGATAATCGCTCCGATTAGGGAGTGGAATATGAGCAGGGATCAGGAGATGGAATACGCGAAAAAACATGGTCTCCCACTCGATTTCCGGGAGAGCAGGTTCAGCATCGACGACAATCTCTGGGGGAGGTCGATAGAGGCCGCGGAGCTCGAGGATCCGTGGATCGAACCCCCATGGGAGGCCTTCAAGTATATCGCGCCCCCTTCAAGATGGCCCGACGACCCCGAAGAGATGGTAATAGGGTTCGAGAACGGCCGTCCGAACGCTATTAACGGAGAGAAAATGGGCATGGCGGAACTCATCCGGGAGATAAATTCGATAGCCGGACGACATGGATTCGGGATAGTTGATCACATCGAGGACAGGGTGATAGGTTTGAAGAGCCGGGAAGTATACGAGGTCCCAGCGGCCCTAACCTTGATCAGGGCGCATATGGATTTGGAGAAGATGGTTCTCGGAAAGAGGTTCCTAGAATTTAAGAGGCTTGTTGACTCCAAGTGGGCTGACCTGGTATACTCAGGGCTGTGGCATGATCGGCTTAGAGAAGCCTTAGAAGAATTCATCGAATATTCTCAGGACGGGTTAACCGGAGAGGTTAGGGTCAGGTTTTACAAGGGATCGATGAGGATCTTGGGGAGGAGATGTGAGCAACCGCTTTACTCGAAGGAGTTGATAACCTACTCCAAGGAGAGCCTGTTCGATCAAAGAGATGGCGCATCCTTCTCGAAGCTCTGGACCCTAGAAATGAGGCTACAGAAACTGGCTAGATCGGGTCGAACAAAGAGACGAGATTAAGGCGGTCTCGCGAGTTCGAGGAGCGCCGCAGCTATTATCCTAGATGCCTTGATCAAGGCGTCCACGGATATTTCCTCGTCTCTCGTGTGGGCGAGCCTTGAGTCTCCTGGGCCAAATGCCGCGATGCTGTTCGTCAACTCGGCTAGGGTATTCATGTCGCTCGTCCCGGTCTTCTTCACGAGCCTTGGCTTCAAGCCATTTCTGAGACATCCCCTTATCATCGCCCTCACCATTTTTGAGTTCAACCCGACCTCGACGGGAGGCGTGGAGTCGATTACCTTTAGCTGAACACCATGTTTCTCTGCAATATTTAGTAGATCCCTCATGACCGAGTCGAGTTCATAGCTCCTCGGGAATCTTATGTTTACGTGCGCTCGGGCCTCCTCCGGCAGCCTTCCTGGCCAATCCCCGGCGTTCAAAGTGGTTATCGCGGAAGTTATCTCATCATAGCTTGAGCCGCCGAATTTTTCTTTAACATCCAGTATGAAGTCTAGGATCTTATCCAACGCGGATTCGCCTATGTATGGTGCCGAGCTGTGGCCTCCTCTCGCGCTAACCCGGGCTTCAGCGGTTATGCTTCCCCTATACGCTATCGCTACTCCGAGGTTCGTCGGCTCCCCGATTAAGACGTGATCTACCTTGAATCCCTGCTCGACGAGATGTTTCGCGCCAAGTCCGTCCAGCTCCTCTCGAACCAAGCCCGCGACCTGTATCTCCACACCCCTTATGGATTCCGCGGCCTTACTCGCCGCTAAGAGAAAGGAGAGAAATGGCCCCTTAGCATCCACGGCTCCCCGTCCCTTCACGATTTCACCGTCGAATGATGCTTCGAGTTTACCCGGCACCGTATCGAGGTGGCTGGCGAGTAGTATTCTAGTTGCTCCCTTGCCGTATGATGCGAAAAAATTTCCGATGTCGTCGACGTATGCATCCTCGAATCCGAGTTTCCTAGTTAATTCGAAGAGCGTGCTATGGAGCTTTGGCTCGCTTCCCGGAGGGGTGTAAACTTCTATCAGTTTTAGAAGTAGTTTTCCAACCTCTGTTTTATCATTTAGCAGCGACACAATTTTTCACCTTTTTGGAGTTTATTCAAGCGCCGCTAATACCGGAGGTTCCAATTAATTAGGTTATTTTGCCCCAGGCTTCACCACCGCTAATACCTCGTCCAAGGCTTGTTGAAGGGACTCGATGTCCTCTCTCGTGATGAGGTATGGTGGCAGAAATCTCAGGACGGTTAGGCCGGCTTTCAATGCTAAGACGCCCTTTTCTTGGAGCATCTGGATAGCCTTCGTGGGATTCGTTCTCAACTCGATTCCGGCCATTAGCCCGATTCCCCGAACCCCCCTAGTGGCCAGCTTGTGCTCGCTCACCAGCTCCTCAAAAGTCTTCGCGAGGGTCTTACCGGCTTCAGAAGCCTTCTCAACCACCCTATCCTCCAGTAACGCTTGAATTCCTCCTTTCAAAGCCGCTAGAGCCAGGGGGTTTCCCCCGAAGGTCGAGCCATGGTCCCCTCCCTTGAGTTCCGATCCCGTTTCCTCGGAAAACGCCACGACGCTGAGTGGGAATCCGCCTCCAAGGCTCTTCCCAGCTACCATGATGTCCGGAGTGATGTTCGCCCGCTCATGGGCCCAGAGAACCCCTGTTCTACCAAAACCCGACTGAACTTCATCTATGATCATCAACGCGCCATGTCGATTACAGGAATCCCTAATCGTCTTTAGGAACTCCGATGAGGCAACTGATAGTCCTCCCTCTCCCTGAACGGGTTCAACGATCACCGCTGCCACAGCCTCGTCGATCTCTCTCTCCACGGCGTCGACATCATTATAGGGCAGGAACTCGACGTCCCACGGGAACGGATCATATCCCTTCCTATATCGAGGATTCCAGGTGACCGCAAGCGCCCCCATAGTTCTTCCATGGAAGGCGTTTATGAAGGAGATGAATCGGGTTCTCCCGGTCAGCTTTCTCGCCGCCTTTAATGCCAGCTCAACCCCCTCGCTGCCGCCGTTTAACATATAGAAGTACCTGAGTTTCCTCGGCAAGATCTTCTCCAGAAGTTTTACGGCTTCTTCCATTACTTGGGTGGTGAATACGGGAGAGGCCGTTATGAGCTCCTCTAACTGCTTCTTCAGTTCCCGGATTACCCAGGGATTTCTATGACCTAGGAAGGCGACGCCGTGGGCGGTGTGACAATCAAGGTATCTTTTACCATCAGCGTCCCAGACGTATTGTCCCTCACCCTTAACCAGTTTTAAGTCCCTCGGCGCGTAAAACTTCACGAGTTTTAACGTCGAATCCATCTCGGGGTCAAAGACCATATCAACGGCGCCCTATTAATCGTTCGCATAGATACCCTAGAGTGCAAGGGGGAATATTTCTCGGAAAGGCCGTAAAAAGAGTTGGAGAAAGAGGTTTTCACCTAATTTTCTCTATGAACTCGTCTAGGGATTCTACGAGTTCGGGTCTAGCTCCCCCGGTTATCGAGTCAACTTTCTCCACGAATTCATCAATCTCCTCCTTCCCAGCCAATACCCCGATTTCCACCTCAAACTTGATTCTCTCCTGTGGCCCGAGGTAGCGGATCATCCCGAGTTCTTCTTGTTTATCTCTCTTCAGCATCAAAGCATTCGCTGGCTCGGTTCCGGCTACGTAGGTGCCCTCGCCCATCATCTTCCACTCCGTGAACCTGTTAAGCTGATCTCTCCTAAACTTCACGTATACACCCATCCCATTCAACAGGTTTCGGTTTATGACCGCGGAGTAAGCGTAGCCATCTTTGTCGGCGGCGAAGTCATGGAAATAGGATTTCTCGATGTATCCCTTAGTGGGCATGTGGAATTCATCGAATTTCTCGGCATCTTTTCGAGCCTCTTCGTTAACGGGGACGTACATCCTCGAAGTGCACACGAGCTTTGATCCGTTGTCGAGTATCGGGAATCCTATGTTGACGTGATAGGCTATCAATATGGGCTGTCTAGTCCACCCCGCATTTATCACCTCATCCGTTATCCTTATCGCTTTATCACCTAGCCTGCTCTCTATACGCCTCCTCAGAACTAGGTTCGGCTCGAATACCCTCGCTTCCTTCACATCTCCCTCAATCCACATGACATATTCGTCTCCATTCCAGTCTCCACCCAGGCTCCTAAGCTTGGCGGGTGAATACGCTATCCTGCCATGGAGCCCATGCTCTTCTCCATCGACGGTCACGGGGGCTCCGATATGCCTGAGACCGCAGGTGGTAAGTAGTCCTCCGAAGAATCCCCTAAGCCACCCGAATTTCTCGGGTTCATAGAAGCTCGGAGCCACGACTCCGGTGGGGCTGATCCATCCAAGCGGTATGCCCTTATATTCGGCGGAGGCTATGTCAAGGCACCTGTCGACGGCGATCATGAGGGTTAGCTCTCCGGTTCTCATTAAGGCCACTCTTACCCCCTTTTCCGCGCCGTCTCTGAGTTCGAGAAGTCTAACTCCCCCAAGTTGATCGATGCTTCCGACATATCTTAATGCTTCATCTCTCTTAAGTTCCCTACCATACAACTTTACCATACATACATCTTACTTTCGGCTGGCTAAATAAGTTGTTGATTAAATGATTCTCGAGTGCTCATTTATTTCTTGAAGTGTTTGGCGGTCAAGTCGATCATCATGGAAGAGAGATCACGTCCAGTGACCCTCACGACGTTCTTGTACTGCGGGATCCCATTTACCTCCAAGACCAAGCTTTCCGATCCCTTCTCTATCAAGTCGACCCCTAGGACTCCTCCCCCTAACGCCTCACCAGCCGCCCTTATGAGCTCTATCTGCTCCTCACTTAGCTCTGCCGGAACAGCCTTACCCCCAAGGGCGGTATTCGTCTTCCATAGATCGCTTACCCTGTAAATGGCGGCGGGAACTTCTCCCCAGAAATAATACGCCCTTATATCCCTGCCGGGTTTCTCGACGTATTCTTGGAGATAATGGACCTTAAAGTGCGGGCTCTGCATATTCTCCCTGAACTCCAGAATCTCATCGAGCCCCTCGCGGTCTAGGGCCCTTGATATCATCCTCCCCCAGCTCCCATAGATGGGCTTAACCACTACGGGGTATCTGAGTTTTTCAGCCGCCTCAAAGCAGGCCTCCCTACTGAACGCTATCGCGGTTTCCGGAACAGGAATCCCTTCCTTCGCCAGCTTCGCGGTGGTGTAAAGCTTATCCTCGCAGTTCATTATCACCCGTGAGCTATTGATGACCGGGATCCCTTGCTCTTCGAAGATGATCGTTGAGGCCAGTGCGCGGTAAAAGCTCACGCATCTTTGAATGGCGAAATCCAGATCCCTGAATTCGTTCGGTCTTGTTAGCCAGAACGGTCTTTTTGTGACTTGGATGAGGCTTACTTCATGTCCCAGCTCCTTGACGGCCCTGATCAAATCTCTCTCTTCCCATCTCACGAAGTCGTAGATTATCCCAATTCTCAGAATCCAATCCC
>CAZAVQ010000020.1:0-10147 GCA_964488635.1 uncultured Nitrososphaeria archaeon | reverse complement strand
AACAAGTATTTCTTGGCAAATGTTTGTTCTTAAGCATTAAATCCAAAGGGATAATGGATACTCCTCCGGAGAAAACCAAGCTATATAGATGGGACTTCGAGTTTTCGGCAACCCTCAGGCTTAAATAAAATTCTCTACGTGAAATGTGTGAAAACATGGCGAACACGCAGGCTGATAGGCTTAGGAGATTATTGGATCTAATGCGGGAGAGCGAGTTAACTGGAATCATCCTCAAGTCGCCTGCGAACCTCTTTTACTTTACCGGTTACATGGGCCCCGGAATACTCATAGTCCCCCTCGATGGGGTCCCCTTCCTCTTCGTTCATCCGATGAATTATGAACTCGCTGAGCAATCGGCCTCCGATCATATCGAGATAAGCAAACTCAGGAATACTTCGACGATTAAGGACGTGGTCGATGAACTCCCGGAATCCGTGAAGGTCAAAATAGGATTTGACGACCTAAGCGCTGAAGAATACCTGAGGATTAAGGATTTGATTGGAGGCTCGATTCTCCCAGCATCCGAGCAGGTCTGGAAATTGAGAATGATAAAGGATGCGGAGGAGATAGGGAGGATAAAGAGGTCGTGTGAGATCACGTCTAAATGCATGGAGCTCGCGGCCGAACTCCTCGAGGATGGGGTCATGGAATCTGAGGTAAAGGCGGAGGTGATGGAAGAGATGTTTAAACTCGGAGCTGAGCGGGCTGCCTTTGAAATAATAATAGCTTCTGGACCTAAATCTTCGCTCCCACATGGTGGCCCCGGCGATAGACCTATGCGGAAAGGGGATGTAGTCTTAGTGGATTTGGGAGTTGTTTATGAGGGATATTGCTCCGATATGACTCGAACGTTCTACATAGGATCTCGGCCAGAAGAGGAGATCTCGCGGATATATGAAGTGGTGATGGATGCGAAGGCTTTGGTTCAAGAGGAGCTAACGATCGGCCTCACAGCCGCGTCCCTCCACGAGAAGGCGTATAAGGAAATAAGCTCAAAGGGATATGGAGATTATTTTATTCATGGATTGGGTCACGGCCTCGGCATAGAAATTCACGAGCCCCCGCGTTTGTCTCCATTGGGTAAAGAGGTTATAATGGAGGGGATGGTGTTCACGATTGAGCCGGGGATATATCTACCTCGTAAATTCGGAGTTAGAATAGAAGACACCGTGCTCGTTAAAAGAGATGGTGTGGAGATATTGACCTCAGCTCCCTATGAGCTGATGCTTCCCTAAGCCCCGAATCTCCTAACCCTCGTCTGATAAGTCCTGATAGCCCTCATGAAATCTATTTTCCTGAATTCAGGCCAATAAACATCGAGGAATACGAGTTCGCTATACGCTGACTGCCATAAGAGGAAATTGCTTATCCGCTCTTCTCCAGATGTCCTAATTATCATGTCTGGGTCTTGGATCGGTAGATCGGCCGTGTAAAGATACTTGCCTATAACATCTTCGCTGATCTCCTCTATCTTCAGCTTTCCCGAAACCACGTCTTCAGCCAGTTTTTTCGCGGCATCCGTTAACTCAGCTCTACCACCATAGGCTATCGCGAGATTCACAAACAAGTTATCGTAATTCCTTGTTTCTTCCTCCAATCTCTCGAGCACGGCTCTTACATCAGGCGGCAGCAATTGCCTCCTCCCGATCACCTTCACCCGTATCCTATGTTTATGGAGCGTGTCTCCTTCAAGGTATTTCGTCGCCTTTTCCTTTAGGAGATTGAATAGCTCGGCAAGTTCCTCGCTTGATCTTTTAAAATTCTCCGTCGAGAGAACGAAGAACGTCACTATCCTTATCCCGAATTTCAGGCACCAATTAATCACCTCTTCTACTTTATCTGCTCCCGCTCTGTGGCCGAACTGGGGCTCAAGCCCCTTTTCGAGCGCCCACCTCCTATTTCCATCCATTATTATGGCTATGTGAGACGGCATCTCGCCTTTGCCGATCGCGCGTTCAAGCCATTTTTCATAGAGCTTGTATACGCCGATCGCTCTCAGTATTGTTTTTATCATTATCCCCGCTCTACTATTAACATTAAGCTAGGTCATAATCTTAACGTCCGGGCTTTTTCCTGAAATACTTAGAATAAGTCCTCCTGAGGATTCTAGTAATTAGAATCGTGACGCTCATGGTCACCATCCCGAGTAACGCCGTCAAGATTAGGAGGAATACTTGCGGATCTTCGAGACCTCCTGTGCCACCCATCGTCAGGATTATGCCTGTTCTCTTTAATAGCGCCCAGAGCCAGAGTAGGAGGACAGCGCCCCTAATCATTATCCATAGGTTTTGGTTTCTCGTAAATAGGTAGTATATTATGTTCGCGAAGATTGTTACGAAGATGGCGACGGAAATCAGGTCTATGCATCCCGTGATATATGATCCTATTATGAATGGTACTTTATCAAGCCACCACCAAGTATACGTCGAAAAGTCCGGGGCATCTGGATACCTCGTCTCAATGGCGTTAAGCATGGTCACGTATCCTATATAGAACCCCATTAGGAGGAGTATTAACGTCGTAAAGGCGGCATAGGCTCTAAACTGGGTGTACGCCGGCATTCTGAAGATTTGAACGAAGTTTCTGAAGGCGTTGGCCAGCTTCTGATCCGCTCCGAACCCCCTCATGATGAAGTATATCCCTATCGCGGAGAGGATGATCGGTATCGAGGTGACGTTGATCACATAGAGGATGCCTATTATCGCCATTAGAAGCCCCGGAATACCCAAGAAGATTTTAGAATACCTCGGCTCCGTGAATATGAGTTTGAGATATCTTCCGAGAATAAGCCAAGTTTGCTCAACGGATTCGCTGTGCCTTACAACGAACCTCCTTACGGAGATTATTGGGAGTTTCGAGGACAGTATGGGCGTTATAAATTGATCGGTGACGCCGTCGCTGACCAAAATGCATCCATCGGCCTTGAACTTCTCTAGGACCTTATCGAGCTCCTTCATGATCTTCATATCGGCTTCAAGTCCCTCCCCCTCCTTTCCCGCCAGGGTCGCAACCTCCACGTTATCCCCGAGTTTTTCGGAGAGTTCCCGATACAGCTTCAGGGCCCCAAAAATGGCGTTGGCGTCGGCTTCTTCGGGGTCCGAGAGGAGGAGGGCTTGCGCTGCCTTGAGGTTTTCCTCAAAACCTAGGATAGGGGTCTCGATCCCGGTCTTCCTGCCGATGTCATTGTCTCTGTCAACTACGACTATAAGGAGCTTCTTCGGCAGCTTTGCCATCGGTTACTACACAATAAAATTAGGAACTAGGACGAAATAAGGTTTATTTTTCTACCTTTTCCTCACGAGATTTTCGAGCACCTCTTCGTCCTCTAGAAGGGCCTTAAACTCCTCGAAGGTTAGCTTCTTCCCGGAGCTGAGCTTCGAGATGGCCTCCGCCTTAAGCTTCTCCTTGGCCTCTTTAAGCCTCCTCTCCTCCTCCTCTTTCTTATATTTGCTCAGCCTCTCCTGCAGCTCTATAACCCTAGAGGAGATCAATATCTTCTCCGCCTCGAGCTTCATCAGCCGCTCTTTTGCTTCCACATACTTGGCATGCCATTCATCGCTTTTCTGCTTCAACTCCTGAACCTTTTCCCTTAGCGCCTTCCGTTGGTCAAAGTTTTGGTTGAGCTCCTCCTTGACCTTACCTATTTCCTCCCTTATCTTCTCTATTTCTCCTTGGAGATTGTTAACTTCTTCTTCCAAACTCTGCGCTCTTTTCTCAAGTTCTATTTTCTGTTTTGCTTGAACTAACCTTAGATTCAGTTCTTCGAGTAAACCGCTGAGCCTCCGTTCCTCCTCCCTCGGAAGAGGCTGGGTTTGAATCCTCCAATCTATTTCCTCTATTCTTTTTTGAATCTCATCCGCGGTCTCCTTTACCCCCCTAAGTGCCCTCAATTGTCTTCGTAAATCTCTGAGCTCTCCGCGTTTTGATTTCATTTCTTCTTTTTTCACCGCGAGGATTTCTCTCAGTTCGTTCAGTTTACCGCGTTTATCCTCCGCTAATGTTCTCATTTCTCTCAGCTGTTCTAGATATGGTTTCATTTCTTCGTGTATTTTGTCCCTTTTGTCCGCGTATTTTCTAACCTCTTCTTCAACGTCTCTTATCCTGAGGTTCACCTGTCGGAGCTTTTCCCTCAGTTCGTAAAGCTCTTTTTCCAATTTCTCGTAGTTTTGAACGCCCATTTTCTCACCTCAACTCTATTTCTCCCTCGCTGAGAAACCTCGTTATGGCTGCGTGGAGTTCTGAGAAGCCGTCCATGGTGACGGATGATACCGGTATGACGGGCATGCTCATTATTATGTCGTGGACCGCGTGGGCCACTTCTCTAGACAGGACCATTAAACCCCCCTTCATCGTGTTCTCTAAGTCGAGTAAGAGGGACTCGAATGAATCTACCCATCCCTCTATCTTCTGGAGCTGTTCATTAGATATCGCGTCGATCTTGTTAAGGGCGTGGATCATAGGGAGCCCGAATGTGAAATATATCGAGGCGGAGAGGAACATGCTCGAGATGAAGTTCTTTATGGAAGTGCAGAAGATGGAATCTAGGACGAAGATCATGGCCTTTCTTCCCTTTTCTCCGATGTTCTCCGCGAGAATTGGACCCTCCTGTCTGAATGCGAAGAGCTCCAGTTGGCCTGGAGTGTCCACCAAAACTAAATCCGGATTAAATGACCCGACCTCTTCTGCGAGCTCCTCAACGTAGCGGGCGGCTTCTCGGACGGAGGCTATCAGGGCGGCGTTTGGACCGAGCTTCCTGGTGGCCATGATCCTTTCATAGTCAACGTAGTCTCTGATATCCACATCAGGTTCATAAGGCAGTATCTGCGCAGCTGGATCTAAATTAACCAATAGGGTCGATTGCTCTTGGGCTTTGAGCCAGTCGCTGAATGCCGATGTGAGCGTCGATTTACCCGACCCCGCGGTCCCGACGATGAACAGCGTGTACACGGCCATCACCTTTTAACCGTCTTAACCAAGTGCAAACGCATTAGCGGAAAATTCCGGAGAAACCCGAAAGCATTTCTTCGTCTTCTTTCCTCATTAGGTTGAGGATTTTCTCTTTTTCCTCTCCTGTAACCTCCTCGGCGAGTTCCTTCGATAATTCAATAGCTTTTTTGCATTGCTCTTCGTTCCCCATAATCCTTATGTAAATTCCCTCTTTATTCATAAACTTCGCATCCTTAAAGATAACGTTGGCCTTTGATACCAGCTCATCCTTGAGTAGAATGTTTCTGAGCTTCTCGGCCTTCTCCTGATCAGCGTAAAGGATTACCTCCATTTCTCCACCACCTCACTTCTTCGAAGTCCACCACTCCAAGTACTCTTCATACTTTCTCTTCTTCTTTTCTGCCTGAAGCTTTTCCTCAAACTGCCTATGCGCTTCAACTAGTAAGTCTTGTGTAGTGTAGGTCAACCCGCAAGACAAGCAGACGTAGGCCCGAACGCTTCGATCATATATCAGCTTTGAACCGCACTCACGGCAATACGGCAACTCCGGATCGGCTATGGCTCGGTTGAGCGGCTATTAAAGGTTTACGTTAATGATCCCAAGGGGATCATCCTTATTCATCATCTACTCGGCGTTCGGCGAATTTCCGCGTAAACACGAATACCGCGATTATGAATAATATTGTTAAAAGGAGGGTTATCGCTAAGAAGATGAAAGGGCTGATTTCTCCCTGAAAAATTATGGGGAACGGACCTATGATTATTACCCCCGCGCTCTCCACCCGATTTGTGGGGAGGAAGCCGAAAACTGTCACGAGAATCCCTAAAAATATTAGAAGCATGCCCAAAAAGAAGAGAAATGTGGCAGTTTCTGCAGAGATCCTGTATTCGCTCATGTCCAGCCCCCGGCCATAAATCCTAAGGAAAAGATCAAGAAGATTATTAAGAAGAATATCGCCAGCAACATCGCCATCAGCGCCGAAGTCTTGTCGCCGAAGAGTATCGGAAACGGCCCTATCAATATCACACCGCCGCCCCTGATTCTCCCAATTCTGGAAAATGAGAGCAGAATGAGTATGACTCCTAGGAGGATCAAGAATGCGCCAAGAGCTATCGTGATGATGTTCGCCATTGGGCAGATTTATATCAGTTGAGGTCGATATTTAGCCTTAGTCCGTCTATTTTTCGTTAAGAGAGGAGAGGGTTTATTTGGGAGTTTATAAATACCACCCGACAAGAGGGAATTCTTAATTAAGTTCGATAAAGAAGTTCTTATCCTTGGAGGCGAAGGTATGGCTCTCGGTATCGCTGGTGCATATGACCGCGCGATCACGGTTTTCTCTCCACAGGGTAGATTATATCAGGTCGAATACGCATTAGAAACAGTTAGGTCTGGTTCTACGGCTATGGCCATAGCGTCAAAGGAAGGCTGCGTCCTCGCGGTGGAGGAGCGATTACATACCAAGCTCCAGAACATGGAGTATTCTTGGAAACTATTCCAAGTAGATGAGCATATCGGAGCGGTAGCAGCCGGATTAAACTCAGATGCCCGGGTACTCGTAGATAATGCTAGGATCCGCGCTCAGATACTGCGGCTAACCTACGATGAAAAGCCGACGGTGGAAGCCGTGACGAAATACGTTGGAGACCTAATGCAGATGTACACCCAGCACGCCGGCGTCAGACCCTTCGGCGTGGCGCTCCTCTTCGGCGGAGTAGATGACACGGGTGTCAGGGTGTTCTACACAGAGCCCAGCGGGATGGTCCTCGAATACGATGCGTGGGCCATCGGCAGAGGCGCTGAGAAAGTTAAGGAACTCTTAGAGACGGAGTATAAGAGGGAGATGTCGTTAGAAGACGCGGTTAACCTCGCACTTAAGGCTCTCGTCGAATCTACCGACAAAATAGATGAAAACTGGACCGTCAGGCTCGCGACCGTCCCGGTATCTACTCAGAAGTTTGAGGCCATGAGCTCCGAGGAATTGAAAAAGAGGCTTGAGCCGCTGCTCAAAACGAGGAGAGGGGGTTCCTGAGAGGTATTTTAATACCTGCGCTACATTCTCTTTTTTGAGGAGGCAGGGCTTGTCCAAGGGATATACCATCGCCAGAATAGAGCGTAGAGGCGAGACCTATGAAATCCTTGTAGACCCAGACAAGGCTCTCAAATATCGACTGGGGGAGAAGCTACCAGTATCAAAGATAGTAGTCTACGAGGAAGTGTATAAGGACGCCAAGAAGGGGATTAGGGCCGGCGAGGACGCGTTAAAGAAAGCCTTCGGGACGACGGACTTCATGAAAATCGCGGAGATAATCCTCAGAGAGGGCGTTGTTCAGGTTACCGCCGAGCAGAGGAGGAAGTTAATAGAGGAGAAGAAGAAGCAGATAATCGACTTCATATCCAAGAACGCGATCGATCCCCGCACGAATCTACCACATCCACCTCAGAGAATAGAATTAGCCATGGAGGAGGCCGGGGTCCAAATAGACCCATTTAAAGACGCTAAGGAGCAGGCCCTAAAGATAATCGAAAAGCTCAGGACGATTCTACCCCTCAAGACGGGGATTCTAAAATTCAAGATAAGACTCCCCGCCGATATCGCCGTTAAAGCCTACGGCCTAGTCAAGAACATGGGCAAAATAGTTAATGAACAATGGGGAAAGGATGGGAGCTGGACAAGCATAGTTGAGATTCCAACGGGCCTCCATGTAGACTTAATAGAGAAGCTTAACAGAATATCTAGCGGAAGGGTTGAAGTGACACAGCTGGAGGGATGAGAACATGCCTATCTATTTTTCAGAACATGAAGTAGTCTTACCAGGACAATTACTCTCTGACAACGGTAAAAGAAGCGGTGAAGGAACCTACAGCATAGGAGGGAAAGTCTATGCGGCGCGTGTAGGCTTCGCGACAGTGAAGGATAACAAGGTTCACGTGGTATCTTTCAAGGGAACATATAAACCCATGCCCGGAGACAGGGTCATAGGAATAATCTCGGATGTTAAGCCCAACGGCTTCGAGGTTAACTTGGGAAAACACTTGACGGGGATAATCAGGATACCAGATAGAGAGCAAGTTCAGAACATGAAGTTGAAAGTCGGCGACGTAATCTATGTTAAGGTGAAGTCAAGCGGATTGGGGGGAATCCTCCTCGAACGTAGTGGACGAATAAAGAAGTTTGAAAGCGGTCTCCTAATCCAAATACATCCAACGAAGATCCCCCGATTAATCGGAAAAAGGGGGTCAATGATAATCATGGTGAAAAAATTAACGGGATGCGACATAGTCGTCGGAAAAAATGGGCTAGTCGTCATAAACGGTCCTTCCCCAAAGAACGAATTCGCAGCGATGAAAGCCATCCAGATGATCGAAAATGAGGCGCACACATCGGGCTTAACCGAGCGCGTGGAAAAAATGATTAGAGAGATACTTTCACAATAAATAAACCAAATCATTCTCCATATTTTTCATAACACTTCCTGAATTTGTGGAGGCCGTTCTATAGTGCGGTGAAAATGTCTGAAGCTTTTCTAGTCGTAAGAGACCTCTTCAAGGCATTTGAATCGAAAAGACGCTTGAAGACACGGGTTTCGAGGTTTACCGGGAGAAATCTACAGTCAATTAGGGCTAATGGATCCGGGAAAACCGTTGCTCAATATAATATCGGGAATAGTTTTCGCCGGACCTCGCGTAACAAAAGGGCTCCTGTTCTCCTTTACAGCCGCATATGGTTCCTGACTTATTGGCTCCTAGACTGGAGAAGGGGCCGTAGGAGACGTGTTTTCCAAGATTTTAGGGGGCCCTCGACACCACAAGAGGCACCCTTGTATATGAGACCGAATTATCCGAACCCCCCTTACTTAAGGTATTGGCGGCTCCGGCGGCGATTTACGCGGCGGGGATAACGGCCTATAAGCTCGCTTTAAGGAGATATGTGGAAAGCTAAAAATGGAAAGAGTGAGGAGAAAGAGGAGCCTATAAAAGGGGCCCATAATTACAATTAAGCTAGTAGGAGGTTGTTAGTGGAGAGGAATGAGAGTTGATGCATGAGAGTAAACCCGAGAGATTGATAGATGAAAAGGGGCGTAGGGTCGATGGAAGACGGTTCGACGAGCTCAGGCCCATCAAGATGGAGGTAGGAGTACTCGATAAGAGCGATGGCTCCGCCTACGTCGAATTCGGGGGTACAAAGGTCTTCGCCGCGGTTTTTGGGCCGAGGGAAGCCCACCCCAAACACTTAGCTCTCCCAGATAGAGCGATTCTGAATTGCAGGTATCACATGACATCGTTTAGCGTGGAGGATAGAAAGCCACTTGGGATGACCCGTAGAGAAGTGGAGCTTTCAAAGGTCATCAGAGAGGCCCTAGAAACGGTTACATTTCTAGAAGAGTTCCCGAGAGCTTCAATAGACGTATACATCGAGGTAATTCAGGCGGACGGCGGGACTAGGACCACGGGGCTTACGGCGGCGTCCCTGGCCTTGGCCGACGCGGGGGTACCGATGGCGGATTTGATAGCCGCGGTGGCGATTGGGAAGGTTGACGGTCAATTGGTCTTAGACCTATGCGATGTAGAGGACAAGTATGGAGAAGCCGACATGCCCGTGGCCATGGCCCCTAGATTTAACTCAATAGTTTTATTACAGCTAAATGGCAGACTCACTCCAAGCGAATTCAAGAAAGGGTTGGCGCTGGCCCAGAAGGGCATTTCCGAAATCTATAAACTTCAACAGGAAGCCCTGAAAAAGCGGTTCAGCGCCTCTAAGCCGGTGGAGGTGTGATGGAGATCATGTTTCTTTCTTCAAAGAAGGATTTAACCGCCAAGATAATGCGTGATAAGATCTACAATCTCCTCCTCCAAGATAAGAGGATAGATGGAAGACATCCGAAGAGCCTCAGATCCATAACTATCCAGACAGACCTAATCGCTAAGGCGGATGGATCGGCATTGGTCACCATGGGTGGGACAAAGATACTCACAGGAATCAAGGTGGAGGTCGGTTCGCCTTTCTCCGATAGACCTGATGAGGGAATATTTACTGTAAATGCGGAGCTCCTGCCGCTTGCCTCAACGAGCTTTGAACCGGGGCCGCCGGACGAGAGAGGCGTCGAGCTGGCTAGGGTCGTCGATAGAAGTTTAAGGGAGGGTAAGGCCCTAGATCTTAAGAAGCTTTGCCTAATCGAGGGAGAAAAAGTCTACGTC
>CAZAVQ010000019.1:0-10253 GCA_964488635.1 uncultured Nitrososphaeria archaeon | reverse complement strand
TGTTGATTACGGCATTATCGGGGACGCATAAACTCGATTGGCCTATAATGTGCGCTATATCCACAGTGTCGCTGATTCCGGCATTCATTTTCATCACCTTCGTTCAGAGATACCTCATTAAAGGGCTGACGCTCGGAGCTGTGAAGTAATTTTTCGATCTCTAGTAATGCGGGTGGTTATGCAGCCATGCTGGAGGAACCCAGGGGCTCCTCAGGTTATTTATCGCCGTATCTAAGTGTCTTTGCCCATTTCTCAGCGTGAAGAGAAAGTGCCCTGGGAAGAGTTGTTCTACGCCGAGGCCCCCCAACTTGTTTATGTTCTTCCGATATTGCTCGAGGCTGGATCCGGGCCAGTTTCCTAGCCCGATTGTTCCGCCGTGGAAGACGACGTCCCCCGAGAAGAGCATCTTCTTATCGCCTTCAACTAAGATGCATGATGATCCCTGTGAATGGCCTGGGACTTGGATGAGGGTGAAAACTTTGTTCCCGATTTTAATAGATTCGCCGTCGTTTAATATCCTATCTATCTTGCAGTGGTTGTACTGGTAGTCTGGGGGATAAATCATTCCTCTTGAGATGTTCAATCCCAGCTCTTCATCACTCCCCGACTCTATCAACTGGGCGTCTATATCCGGCGCAATCACCTCTATGCCGTATTTTTCTCGGAAGAATTTCGCCCCACCGACGTGGTCTCCATGGCAGTGTGTGAGGAATAGGAATTCGATCTGTTCCGGTTTCACTCCTTCCCCGATTATGTTGTTCACTATCGTCTCATTATCGAGCCCGACTCCGGAGTCTATCATGACGAATTTCCCGCTGCAGTCGATCAGATACACGCAGCAATCGAGTTCGTGGGAAAGCCCCCTGCCGCCATCCGCCACCATATAAACCTCCTTCGTAATTTTCATCTAAGTTCCCCTCAAAGCTTACTCGTGGTTTCGTTATAAATTTCTTAAGAAGGAAAAACACATCTCGGTCATCAGCCTCCCCTCCGTCCTGAAGCAGGCGAATGCTTTATTAGAAAGGGCTTCACGGGATACGTGAAGATGGCGTCTCAACCCGGCCCTGAGGAAAAAATCCTCTATCAATGTGTTTGGTGCGGTAGGATATTTGAGAAAAGCATGCTGTCCAAGATAGCTGAAACTAGGTGTCCTTATTGCGGCTTCAACGTCATAAAGAAGGCGAAGCCCTCGGCCGCAAAGCTCATCGTAACGTCCAAGCTAACGGAGGAGCAGAGGCTTTTAACAGAAGTCTAACTCTTCAATCCCCTTATCTCCGACACCTTCTTCACTATTTCATCTAAGAAGTCTTTGGCATCTCCTGGATCTATTATCGAGACGCTGCTGGCGTTCACTTGGAGACCCGCGGCTTCTCCGAGATCCCTTTTAGAGGAGACGAATATGTAGGGTATCTTCCGTTCATCGCAGAGGGTTGGTAGGAATGCGACGATCTCGGGCGGATCGACGTCCATAGCTATTACCACGAACTTCGCCTGGCCTCTCTCAATAGACTTGATGACCTCGTTTACCCCTTTTCTGATCCTTCCACTTTCCCTAGCCATCTTCACAACTTCGAGGGTGGCCTTCATGAGCTCTTCAGGTACCTCGAAATTGACATAATACGGCTTCGGATTAGGCATGCGCCCTCATCTCAGGCTTTCAGGAAAAACCAAGCTAAAAAACTTTCCCATAACCGAATCCACCGCCCAGACGGGGCAATTCTTTAAACCAGAGCAGGAGACTCAGAAGAAGGGAAGGTGTGAAGCGTGGACCTCCGCGAGAAGGCGTTGAAGTGGGCCTTGAAAAACGCGGTCGATCACGAAGGAAGGGCGATGGTAGGCCCCGTGATAGCGAAGATCCTAGGCGAGAGCCCGGAACTTAGGTCGGAGATAGAGAGGGTGAAGGAGGAGGCCAGGAAGGCGGTTGAAGAGGTAAATGAAATGAGCTTGGATCAACAGCGCGAATTGTTGGAGAAGATCGCCCCCGAGCTACTTAGGGCGAAGAAGGTCGAGGAGAAAAAGCTCCCACCACTCCCAGGAGCTGAGAAAGGGAGGGTCGTCACCAGGCTTCCGCCCGAGCCCAGTGGGTACATGCACATAGGCCACGCGATGAGCGGGTTCCTGAACTATCTCTATGCTAGAATGTATGAGGGGGAGCTTTGGCTCAGGTTCGAGGATACGGATCCGCGGAAGGTGAAGCCGGAATATTATGAGAGCTTTAGGAGGGGTTACCGATGGCTTGGAATAGAGTGGGATCACGAGAAGAACAACAGCGACGACCTGGAATTATTCTACAAACATGCTGAGCGATTGATTAAGGCGGCGAAAGCCTATGTCTGCACCTGCCCACTCGAGAAGGTCAGGAAGCTGAGGGCGCTGGGGGAGGAATGCGAGCACAGAGCACAAGGAGTAGATGAAAACCTCCACCTCTGGAACGAGATGCTCGCGGGGGCTTTCAGGGAGGGGAAAGCTATCCTAAGGCTCGTCGGGGATATGCGGCATCCAAACACAACCCTAAGAGACCCCGCCCTCTTCAGGATAATAGAACACCCACACCCCTTGACCGGAAATCGATATAGGGTCTGGCCGCTATATGATTTCGCAGTCTCGATCGAGGACTATCTCTGCGGAGTCACCCACATCCTGAGGACCAGCGAATTCGCGTTGAGAGATGAGCTACAAAACTACATCAGGAGCCTGCTCGGAATAGATAAGAACCCTATTTACATAGAGTATTCGCGTTTTGAATTCAAGGGGACCCCGGTGTCGAAGAGGAAGTTGAGGGCGATACTGGAAGCGGGGATAGCGGCGAGCTGGGATGATCCACGTTTTCCGACGATCGAGGGAATTAAGAGGAGGGGAATCCTGCCTGAGGCCATAAAGGAGTTTACAGTGACCCAGACCGGTTTCTCCTATGCTAAACGAGAATATGACTGGAGCCTGCTCTTCGCGATAAATAGAAAAATCCTAGACCCAAAGGCGAGAAGGCTCTTCTTAACACCCAACCCCGTTAAGCTGGTAGTCCGCGACGCACCGAAACTGACCATAGAAGCCCCCTACCATCCTGAGAAAAAAGAATTAGGCGTAAGAAAATTGACGACCGCGGGAGAGTTTTACGTCGCCGGTGGAGACGCCGAGAAAATGGAGATAGGGGAAATAATCAGGCTAAAGTATCTAATGAACATCAGGGTCGTCGAAAAAGACGTTAATGCGATTATAGCCGAATTTTATGGGACGGAAGTAAAGAAAGATACGAAGATCATCCAATGGGTTCCAGTAGAAGGATCCGTTAAAGTGAAAGTGCTTGTGCCCGGACTACTATACCTCAACGGAGAGGTTAATCCCGAAAGCTTAAAGATCGTAACCGGAGTTGGAGAGGCGGCTGTTGAGAAGGTCGCAATAGATGAGATAGTCCAGTTTGAGAGATTTGGTTTCTGTAGAAGGGATTCAGAAGATGAATGCGCCTTCGTCAAGGCTCATGACTGACAGGGAACGCGATCATCTCCTCTGAAAACTAGGAGTGTTAAGCCCGTTTTCGAGGTCTTTTCTTGACCGACTTTTCCAACAGCTTCCTGATCTTAACGAGCTCGTCGAGGATCTTCGCGTCGATAGCCTCTTCTTCATAGACTTCGGTGGCGACTGGGCGTCTACCCTTAACGAACTTCAATATTATGTCTCTTAGTTCCTCGAATTTTTCGATACCATCTAATCTTATTTCGGCTCTCGATTTCTGGCCGGAGTAGCCTGCGGTCTGGATCCTGAGGGAGGCTATCCCGAGGACTCTGGATATGGGGCCTTGGATTATATCTATGTTCGTTATCCTGTTGTAGGGGACTATTCCAGTCATCTTGAACCAGACACCTCTCCTCCAAATTATCTCATCTTTCGTGAGTTTGTAGGCTATGGAGTTACAGTACTTGGGAATCCACAGGGCTATGAGTAAGATTATGGGAAGAATGAATATCGAGATGACGAGGCTGACCCCCGCCGGGGCATATGCCAATATTGGAATATACCAAGTTAAAACACCGATCAATAATCCGAAGGCAAAATAGATGAAGTAAAGATTCCTAAACCTCGGAGAGGGCTTAAACTCCTCGCCGATCTTAATTTCTCCCATTTTCTCGTGGCCATTACGTAGTCTGGGCATTTAAGGGTTGCTTGAACTAAAAAGAGTTAGTCACGTTTAAGCCTCTGTCTCACCCATTCTAAAAGCGGGCCGAAGATCACATGTGGGCTTTCCTTTAACGCCTTCACGTCTCCACACCCGGTTAAGAACATGGCTGCCCGGAGCTCGTTTCTAAGTCTAGACAGAACTTTCGTCACTTCCTCGACGCCATTCACGGCCGGTTTCAGTAATGGATGCGCGATCCCGGCCATATCGGCTCCGATCGATAACGCCTTCGCGATGTCGAGCCCAGTCCTTAATCCACCGGATGCTATAACCTCTACATTCACGGTAGACGAAACCTCGATTATCGACGCGGCCGTCGGTATACCCCACTCCAAGAAGGTCTTTGCGAGAACCTCTTTCTCCTCATCCGACTCCGTCGCCCTCAACATCTCGATCCTCGTCCAGCACGTGCCCCCGGCTCCCGCAACATCTATCGCCTCCACCCCGGCCGCTTCAAGCGAGCTAGCGACCTCGGCCGACATCCCGCAGCCAATTTCCTTCACTATCACCGGGACATCGAGTTTTTCCGCGACCCTGCCTATCGCCGTTAAGACGCCTTGGAAAGACGGGGTTCCCTCCGGTTGGACTAGTTCCTGGAGGGCGTTGAGATGGATCGCAAGCGCGTTGGCCTCTATCATCTCCACGGCCTTCTCCGCCGCCTCGACGCCATCTCGGACGAGCTGTACGCCGCTCAAATTAGCTATCAAAAACGCATTCGGCCCGCGTTCACGGGCAACCCTATAGGTGTACTCCAAGCTTCTGTCAGCCAACGCTGCTCTCTGGCTTCCGACACCCATTGGAATCGAAAATCTTTCAGCCGCCTCAGCAAGGTTGCCGTTTATTTCAGCCGCTTCGTGAATGCCCCCGGTCATGGCCTCTATGATGAGAGGCATCCCAAACCGCCTTCCGAGAAAGGTCGCCTCCGTGGATATTTTGTCAAAATCTAGTTCGGGAAGCGCCTGGTGAACGAGTTCGACGTATTCAAGCCAAGTCGTTTTCGCCTCAAAAGAGACATCTCCTCCTAGACTTATCTTCAGGTGGTCGCGTTTCCTCGATGGGGTATCCTCGCACATGAGCTCATGAAGATCTTGAGAAGACGGTAAATAAATTCTCCCATCCTAATCTTGATATGGAATCCTTCGACGGAGACTAAGTAGCCAGACCGTGATCCACCCGAATAAGAAGTTTGAGGAGAGTATCTCCAGGAAATGGGCCGTTCTTATAGGCTGCGGCATAACTTCCGTTGGGAGTAAGAGAGAAGACGCCATCAACACCGAGAACATAAGGGCCACGGCGAAACCGCTTTCCCACAAGCGCCCCCTCAGCATCCGGATAACGGGCAAGGCCAGGAGGGCCCAGAGTAGACCTCTCACCGCTTGAAATGGTAAAATCCACCAAGGAAGCTGGAGACCTGAGTAATATTCCTGAAATGCCTCGCCCGCAAGTGGTTTGAAGACGAACATCCCGAATAAGATGTACACAAAGACGTAAACAACGGCGATCAACGCGAGCTTCCAAACCCACTCGGTTAACGGCATGCGCAATCGTTCGCCAGATCCTATCTTCACATCACCAAGCTTCATCCGGCCGTAAATTGAAACTGCTAATGGCGAGAAGAGCGCCGCCGAGATGGCTCCTTGGGCGAAGAACTTTGGCACAGCCCCTACGGGAACTATCTCTACGAGATAATGGAGAAAGACGAGGGTCTCAATCTGGCTCAGAAAAGTCTTCACACCAAATAACGCGAAGAACATCACGGCTACCAGCTTCCAACCACCCCATCGAGAGCGGATGATCAAGCAGCTCAGAACCGCCGTATCCAAAAGCACATTAGGAGTAGCGGCAATAAACCAGCAAACGGATCTGCCATCTGAATCGGCATTTCGAGCCCAACCACAAGCGAAGCGATTAAGAAGCAGGCAGCTAAAATTAGAGAAGATGATACGATTTTAACAGATAAGGCAGGTATCTGGTTAAAACCGGTCAAAGAGGCACTGCAAATGGTTACAAAACAACACTATTATGCTTTTCTCCCTTTAGCCATACTTTTTCCAGTCCATAGAATTCACACTTTTAGGGCGCCTCGCATAGTTCTCCATGAGAATTCATGAGCAGGAGAATGCCAGCTGTAGCTGGTGCATTCTATCCCTCTTCGCCGGAAGCACTCAGAATGGAGATAGAGAACTGCTTCCTTCACAGGATTGGACCCGGTAGGCTCCCGAGGAAAATCGAGGGCGGAAAGAGGCCGCCGTTTCTAATAGCCCCCCACGCTGGTTACGTCTACTCCGGCCCGGTCGCAGCCCACGGCTACCTCCAATTTGAGGACAGGGCTAAACCTGAGGTCGTCGTTGTCTTGGGACCAAACCACTATGGGGTTGGGAGCTCGGTCTCGGTCTACCCCGATGGTGAGTGGGTAACCCCGCTTGGAAGCGTCGAGATAGACAGCAGGCTCGCGATGAAGCTCGCGGACAGCTCAGAGGTCTTCACCCTCGACGAGCTATCGCATGCGAGGGAGCATTCGATTGAGGTCCAGATACCGTTCTTGCAATATGTTCTCGGGGAATTTAGGCTCCTACCCATATGTATTCTCGATCAAGAGCTCGAAACCTGCGTCGAGGTCGGGAGAGCCCTGGCCGAGGCCTTAAAGAATTACGAGAGCTTCCTCCTCGTGGCCTCGACGGATCTAACCCATTATGAGCCGGATGATATAGCCAGGCGGAAAGACGAGCTGGCGCTTGAGAGAATGACCAACCTGGATATTAAGGGGCTCTACGATGTAATCCTGAAACACGACATCTCGATGTGCGGATATGGGCCCGTGGCGGCGGTTTTAGAGGCGGCCAAAAGGCTCGGAGCCGGGAAGGCGGAGGTCCTGAAGCACGCGACCAGCGGGGACGTGACCGGCGATAGAAGCGCGGTTGTGGGCTACGCGTCCGTGAAAATCGAGCTAGAGGCGTGAATCCGGGGAACCCGCGCGCCCAAGTAAATGGTTAAGAAATAGATTGGTTCCTCCAATGCTTGGGGTTAAGCGATGAGCAAGAGGGCTGAGAGGGTTGAGGAACCCGTTCCCGCGGTCGTCGAGCAGATAGTCGGTAGAACTGGCGTCACCGGGGAGGTCACCCAAGTCAGGGTCAGGATCCTAGAGGGAAGAGACGCCGGCAGGGTGATCTCGAGGAACGTGAAAGGACCCGTCAGGGTAGGCGACATCCTCATGCTATTGGATACAGAGCGAGAGGCTGAGAAGATTAGGTGAGGAGGGAATGAGTTTGCCGACGACGCATAAGTGCGCCTTTTGCGGTAAAGAGTTCTTACATGGCAAAGGCTTACTCTACGTCAAGAAAGATGGAACCCAGCTTTGGTTCTGTTCGAGGAAATGCAGGGTCAGCATGATCGACTTCCGCAGAGATCCGAGGAAACTTAAATGGACCGAGAAATATGCCCCTAAGTCTGCCTAATCCCTGAAAAGCCTAGTCGAGAAATTAAGGTCTAAATTATTCTCCTAACCGAAAGCCTGTATGGAACGGACCTTCGTTATGTTAAAACCTAGCTGCGTCCAACGCGGTTTGATAGGCGAGGTCATCTCAAGGTTTGAGCGGAAGGGGTTGAGAATAGTCCAGTTAAAAGTTGAGAAAATGTCCAGGGAGAAGGCCGCCGAGTTATACAAAGTCCATTATGGAAAGCCCTTTTACGAGAACCTCATAAACACCATAGCGGATAAGACTGTTGTGCTGATGGTCTTGGAGGGGAGAAAGGCGATAAGTGTTGTCAGGAGACTGATCGGCGCCACCGATCCCGTGGAGGCTGAGGCCGGGACCATACGCGGAGACCTCGCATTAGAACTCACAGATAACTTGATACACGCATCGGATAGTCAGGAATCCTATGAACGCGAGCACAGGATATTCTTCGATGAGGGAGAGCTCCAGACCCTTTAAGCCGGAGGGTAAATGGTTAAGAGTTAGAGTCACAGACCTGCATTAGGTGGAGTTTTGTCAGCTCAGAAACCCCTTCCAACCCAACCGGAAGTAAACATAGGGACCCTGGGACACGTCGACAACGGCAAAAGCACGATAGTTCAGGCAATAACGGGAATATGGCCAGCTAGGCATTCAGAGGAATTGAAGAGAGGGATAACCATCAGAATAGGCTACGCGGATGCCGCCATCTATAAGTGTCCCAATTGCGAAGAGCCATTCAACTATACTTCTAAGGAAACGTGCCCGCGATGCGGCTCAAAAACCGAGTTCGTGAGGGCGGTTTCATTCATCGATTGCCCCGGACACCACTCGCTCATGGTAACCATGCTATCTGGAGCAGCCCTCTTTGACGGAGCCATATTTGTCGCAGATGTCAGGCATAAGTTTCCACAACCCCAAGATCGAGAACACCTTCAGGCGGCGTTAATCCTGGGGGTGAGGAATTTCGTATTCGCTCAGAATAAGATCGATGTGGCGACGAAGGAGAGAGCCTTAGAGAACTATGCTGAGATCAAGGAACATGTTAAGGGAACAATTGTAGAGGATGCCCCGATAATCCCGGTTTCAGGTCAACATGCGATCGGGATCGAGGCGTTGCTCTGGGCCATGGAAAAATTCATTCCGACGCCGAGGCGGGAACTTGACAAGCCGTTCAGGATGCCGATCCTCCGATCCTTCGACATAAACCCGCCTGGAACGCCGGCAAACAAGATTAAGGGAGGGGTCATCGGAGGCTCGATAATAAGAGGGGTCGTGAGGATAGGCGATGAAGTCGAGATAGCCCCCGGAATCCCGGCTGGTGAGGGGAGATATGAACCCCTAGTAACAGAGGTGGTGAATATCAGAGCGGGTGGGAAGAACGTTGAAGAGGCCAGGAGCGGGGGTCTAACGGGGATCGAGACGAAACTCGACCCGGCTCTGACAAAATCCGATGGAATGACTGGGAACATGGCGGGAGCCCCCGGAACTTTACCGCCCACCAGATACGACGTTACGATAGAGTACGCGCTTTTCGATCAAGTAGTTGGATTAACCGAAAGGACTCCTGTTGCGCCTATCAAGGAAAGAGAACAACTTGTCTTAAACGTCTATTCCTCGGTGACAAGCGGTGTTGTTGCGAGGAGGACGAGCGACGTAATCGAAGTCGCCTTGAAGAGACCTGTGGTGGCATCTGAAGGAGACAAGGTCGCGATCTCTAGGATAATTGGATCCGCGTGGAGGCTAATAGGATACGGAAAAGTCGTGTAAACATGAAGATCCTCGTCGACGCAAGTTTCCTACTCCTCTGCGCGGAGAGGGGACGGGATTTCATATCGCTGGCCGAGGAGAGCCTAGGGGAAAAACTCGAATGCCATATTCTGGAGGACACCGTCAAAGAGCTCAGAAGATTAGCTACTCGTAGAGGGAAGCGGGGGGCCATGGCAGGCGTAGCGCTTAAAATTGCCGAGAAAATGACGAAAATACGATCAGATCTTCCGGAAACTTTGGAAGTCGATCAGAAACTACTCGAGGAAGCCGAAAAACTCGGGATGGCGCTGGCATCAATCGATATGGATCTGATCTCTAGAGCGAGGAAGAGGGGAATACCTGTTCTAACCGTTAAGAGGGATCAAAGCATCTTTTTCTCTGGAATACTCGGCTCAAAAATGAGATAAGGTGATTTTAATAACCATAGATTTCCTTAGCGAATTCTTCAAGCCCGAGCTCTACGAGCTTCCTCCTAGTTGGGACTCCGTCCACCCAGTCCCTGGCACTCCAATACTCCTTAAGGATCTCCCTCCAAGGCGGTATCTTTCCCGCCGCGCCGCCATCCTTATGGGGGACACTCAGCCTTTCCGGCATCACGTTCTCCTTTAACGGGTCTAGGCCCATCCTCAAGTTAAAGCAGTGCTGCATATTCACGATGCGCTCGCCTATCCTCGCGGCGTCTCTCGGAGCTAGATTCCACCCGGTTATCGCGTTGAGTATGGCGACCTCATCGCTCAGCGTGACATCCGAGAAGAAGTAGAAGAAGCACCACACCATGCTATTCCAGAACTGCTGTATGTCTTGGAAAACCGCGCCGACGTAGCCCTTGTTCTTCCACTCAAAGCGGTCCATGGGTT
>CAZAVQ010000018.1:0-10463 GCA_964488635.1 uncultured Nitrososphaeria archaeon | reverse complement strand
CACACCGAAATGTTCCAAGACGCGGCGCGTCAGCACCGTTTTGTCGCCTCTGCCGTCGAGATCCCTCACAGCGGCCCTTAGGGCTTGGTGACCTAAATAGAAGCCGCTTCCCTCATCGCTCATTAAGAAGCCGACGCCGCCCGCCTTATGCACCTCACCCCGCGCATTCTTTCCTATTGCGAAGGACCCCGTCCCGGCATAGACCACTATGCCCTTTCCTCCTCCAAGCGCGCCTTCTAGGGCGATCCTCGAATCCGTTACCACCACCACTTCAGACAACCCGGATCGGCTCTTGATCAGATCCCTCACCATCTCCCGGGACTTAGCGGTTTCAAGACCCGTGGATCCGAAAACCACGCACGCGAGATCCCTAAACTCGCACACTCCCCGCATAGCCTCCTTCAACGTCTTCAACATGATTTCTGCAGCCGCTTCATAACCCACCATGAACGGGTTAATCCCTGGGCCGATGGCCCGGCCTAGGAGCCTGCCTCTGAGATCCGTGATTACGCCTTTAGTAGAGGTGGCGCCGACATCGACTCCTCCAATAAAGCTCAAGGTTCCAGACCTCCTCCGAGGATCTCTATATTAGGAGCCTGGATAAAATGCTTCCCGTACATGAGCTGGCGGAAAAAACTAAGGGAATTTCTAGATAAAACCGGAAAGGGCCTGATAGTTTCATGCCAATCCGAAAAAGGGACGCCGTTCCATAGAGCCGACTTCATGGTGGCATTTGCGTTAGCCGCGGAGATGGGCGGCGCCGTTGGAATAAGGACGAATGGGCCCAGATATGTAAGGGCGATCAAGAAAGCTGTTGGGCTTCCGATAATAGGGATCTATAAGAGGCTGTATCCGGGATACGACGTCTATATAACTCCGACTAAAAGGGAGGCCGAAGCGGTCGCAAGGGCGGGAGCCGATGTAATCGCGATAGACGCTACCCTCAGGCCAAGACCCAAAAATACGGATCTCCAGAAACTCATCCATTACATTAAGGAGGAACTGGGATTGCCCGTGATGGCCGATATCTCAACTCTGGAAGAGGCGTTAAGGGCATTAGAACTAGGCGCGGACATAGTCGCCACCACGCTAAGTGGATATACCGAATATACAAAGGATAGACTCAAGAAAGGCCCGGATTTAGAACTGGTTAAGAGCATCGCCGAGGAAGTAAAGGCCCCGGTAATAGCCGAAGGTAGGTATTGGTACCCCAGTGAGGTATGCGAAGCCTTGAAGGCCGGAGCCCACGCAGTAGTCGTCGGCACGGCCATAACCAGGCCGCATAAAGTAATAGAAAGATTCGTCCAAGAAATCAAAAAACAACTCACATGAAAACGCATATGGGGCCGGCCGGATTTGAACCGGCGACCTCCGCCGCCTCCCCGCCAAATACCCATGGCCGTGAGGGCGGCCTAATGCCAAGCCTCTATGGAGGCTGGCGTCATTCCGCTAGACCACGGCCCCTTAACATTTTCTGGTTAATAGGGTTTAAATGAATTTTTCATGACCCACTTTTTACTCTGAGTATTACCGCTTGATCTCTCTGCGCTTCCACCGGAGGTTATAGCTCCTGCATTTTCTACATTTCTCAGCTGTCGGCGCGTTTCTGGCCCCGCATTCCCTGCATATCTTGTAGTACAGCCTTCGCCTCTGAGCTATCTGGAGCAACGTCGTGTCCCGAATCGGCATACCGATTTGTTAGATCAAAGCCAAAATATAGCGATTACCCTCACCCCATAGCTACGCTGAGTTGGTGACGTTACGAATTCTTGGGAGAATATATTTATGATGGAATAAAATATGTCTATCCGCCCACGGAGCGTGTGAGAAAATGGCGGAAAGCGAGGTTCCAACTGTTTTGGTCGGGAAGAAGCCGCTGATGAATTATGTCTTTGCCTGTCTAACGACTCTTCAGGGAGGCGCCAACCAGCTGCTGATCAAGGCCAGAGGCAGGGCCATAAGCAGGGCGGTCGATGTCGTCCAAGTTCTTCAGAGACGATTCTATAAGGACTTGAAAATCGCGGACATTAAGCTGGGAACCCAGGAGCTGACAGGGCCTAATAACCAGCCGGTGAGCGTCAGCACCATCGAGATACTGCTGAAACGCTAAAAACTCATACCATTATTTCCACAATCCTTTTACTCCTTATTAGTTAAGGATAAAAAATCCGTGGGCTAAAGGATGATGATAGAGGTGGGTAGGTGGACCTTCCACTCTGTTCCTTCGACCTGAAGACGGGGATATTCTGCCCCCGCTGCGCCGAAAAGCTACGGAGGGGGCTCTACACCGATTTAGACATAAAGGTTATGAAGAAATTATTGGAGCTGGAGAAGAAGTTCACAAAGCTCCAGAAAGCGGGCTACGTTAGCGCGGTCGACGGCGAAGACACGATCTTCATAGTCCTCAAGGAGGGAAGCCTCAAAGACCTAGACTTCAGGGAACTGTCCCAGCTCAGGAAGATCCTAGCAAAGGAGCTAGGAAAACCCGTCCGCATCCTAGAAGACGCCGCGGACCCCATTAAATTCATCGAAAGGATCGTCGCCCCGGCCAGGGTCATAGCCGTTAATAAGATATGGCTTCCAGACGGCTCCGAGGAAACGAGGATAATCCTAGACCACGAAAGGAACCTAAAGATAAAATGCGAATCCCTAATACGCGTCGTCGAGAAAGTCAAGAAAATGAAGCTAAATGTCGATTTCGAGAAAAGATGGAGGGGTTATAGAAGACCCAGAAGACCCAAGGAAAAAACAATAATAACCGAAAACAATACCCAGCTCAAAACTCATCACAAATAATAATTATCATAAAATTTCATCCATAATAACGTTCAGTAGTCTTCCGTATTGTGGGAGGTTTGTGCTGGTCGATAATAGGTGGGGATGCAATCCACGTTTTTGCGACCCTGTTTAATTTTGTTAACGCGTTCTCTAAACCTCTTTTCTGATAAGACTCCCTCATCCCCAAATGAGTTCACGTGCATTATATCTCGTAACAGGGCTGTGTTTTAGGATGCATATTTGGTATTAATGTTTTATATCGCTGTTCACACCCGATATAGGCTCAAATAATGCGCTCTCTAGGAGGTTTTGGGCGGAAAATGCTTAGGACTCATTATATAGGTGAGTTGAGGCGGCCCCTCGAGGGGAGCATTAGGGTTACGGGGTGGGTTGAGCGGGTTAAGGAAGTGGGAAGGCTTAGGTTCATCTGGGTTAGGGATAACACGGGGATAGCGCAGGTAACGATTTCAAGGGAAAATAGGGCGCTCTTTGAGAAAACCGCTGACCTGAGGCTTCACGACTTCATCTTAGTCGCTGGAAGATTAGCCGAGAAACCCGTAGCCAAGGTTGGGGTCGAGATCCTCCCGACGGAGATAAAGGTGCTGAGTAAAGCCGAGACCCCGCTGCCGATAGATGTTACAGGACGCATAAAATCGATTCTCTCAACCAGGCTCGATTGGAGACCCGTCGATCTCCGGAATCCGAAAAACGCCGCCATATTGAAGATTCAAGCAGTGTTAGTCGAGGGAATGCAGGATTACCTGAATTCAAATGGATTCCTCCAAGTTTTTACTCCATGCATAATAGGGGCTGGATCGGAGGGAGGCGCCGAGCTATTCGAGATAGATTATTTTGGTCAAAAGGCTTACCTCAGGCAAGATCCACAGCTACATAGGCAGCTCCTCATGGTCGCGGGGCTGGACAAGATCTATGATCTCGGGCCGAACTGGAGGGCTGAGCCCAGCCATACTCCAAGGCATCTCTGCGAATACAGGGCGTGCGCGGTTGAGCTTTCCTACATCGAGGATGAGAGAGACGTCATGAAGGTTGAGGAGGAGTTAGTGGTAGCCGGGATAAGAAGAGTTGTGGAAAAATGCCGAGATGAATTGAGGCTGCTCGGAAAAGAAATCGAGGTTCCCAAGACGCCGTTCCCCGTTTTAACATTCCCCGAGATCTATGACATATTAGAGGACATGGGTAAGAAGATTCCTCGGGGAGAAGATCTCGACAGAGAGGCGGAGAAGCTCCTCGCGAGATATGTTAAGGAGAAATACGGCCACGACTTCTTCTTCATCGACCGATTCCCCTACAAGGTCAAACCATTCTATGTTATGAAAATCGATGGAACCGAATGGGCCAGGAGCATAGACCTAATCTATAAGGGATTGGAGTTGAGCTCCGGGGGGCAGAGAGAACACCGGTATGAGAGATTGGTCCAACAGATTAAGGAGAAGGGGTTAAACGCCGAGAACTTTAGATGGTTTATCGAACACTTCAGATACGGCGCGCCACCACATGGAGGATTTGCGGTCGGAATCGAGAGGCTCACCATGGCGCTCCTCGACCTAGAAAACATAAGGGAGGCAACGCCGTTTCCGAGAACCCCGGAGAGGATGCTGCCTTAATACCGAATTCTGTAGCGCGTTCATTCGTCGGCCCCCAGAAACGGGCTTATACGCGATGAATATTTCGTCTTTTATCCTCGGTATGGTTAACCTTTTTGCGGACAATTCATTTAGATGTTTTAAGATCTCAGACTCTAGGTCAAGCCGCTTTTTCAGCAACGTGACAACGATGACCCCCTTAGAAATTCTAACCAGTTCTTTTATCGCGTCTCCCACGTTCAGGAGATGGATGACCGTTATGCACGCAGCAAGATCTACCGAATTCGTCCTGAGCGGGAGATGCTCCGCGTCGGCTTGGATGAGCATCCAAGAGTCACGGGATTTCCGCTTCGCCGCCTCCAACCGCTCCTCTAACAAATCTATTCCTATATACAGGCCATTAAAACCCATCAGCTCCAAGTATTCGCCGAATAAACCCGTTGCGCACCCGACGTCCGCTATGATCTTGAATTCCCAAATCGGCTTCTCCAAAGCCGTGGATATCAGCTCATATTTTTCGTATTGCTCTCGTCCGTAAAGCTCCTCATATCCTTCAGCGGGGACATCGTAATTCCCGTCAAAGCCGGCTTCTTGGCAGTAATGCCCCATAGCCGGGGTCATCCAACATATAGCCGAGCTAGCGTTTCTAAAAATCTTAAGCCCAAGAGAGCAGGAGAGGGTAAACAGTCATATTTTAGGAGCTATATTATTTTGACGCCGGCGATGAAGATTTTGCCGAGTTCGGAGGGGTGAAGTTAATTGGCCCTCGCTGAGCCGGCTAACGCTCTTCTGTTTGGAAATTCTTTATCTCGCCTGTGGATGGATCTATTTTCATGGAGACATGGATTAGGGATTTTCTGCCCAAGGATTTTCTGATTTGGAGATCTAGTCTGACGGTCCAGTAGCCGCCTTCTCCTTTGGGCTCGAGCCTTATGGAGTCTATCCAATATTTTTTGACCGATGCGCCAAGCCTTTTCTCCGCTTCTCTTAGACCTAGGTCCCGGGCCTCATCCCAAGTCGAGATCTTCACTCGTATCCACCCCGGATCCATTCAACGCGCCTAGTTCTTTAAAATCTATAGCCGAAGATCAAGAGTGGGAATATGGTCAATTACCTCGATCCTACTCAGCCCTCAGGGCCTGAACCGGGTCCATTCTAGCGGCCTTCAGGGCGGGGTAGAGACCTGAGAATATTCCGACGAAGATCGCGAAGAGGAAGCTTTCTAAGAGGAGGTTCGGCGAGATCACCGGGGTATAGGATATCTGTATCGCTCCAGCCATCTGGGTGCTCGCCTCCCTGACCTGGAACATTTTTCCAAAGATGTCTCCGAGGGTTATCGACGCGGCTACTCCCAGCAGCACCCCGATTATCCCCCCTATGACCCCTATCAAGGCGGCTTCCGCGAGGAAGACCGTTGCCACGTCCCTTTGACTAAACCCTATGGCCCTGAGGATCCCTATTTCGCGGGTCCGCTCCATCACGGACATGATCATGGTGTTCATGATACCTATGCCGGCGACAACTAGGGATACACTCGCGACTATCAACATGAATACTGAGAAGTTCGAGATTATCGCCTTAACGTTCCTCACTATCGTAAGCGGACTAATTATCTCAACATTGTCTCCATACATGTTTTTCAGCATATCTATGAGGGGCTCAACCGCGTCGGGTGATTCGGCGACTATCACTACCGCGGGATAATATTTCGATCCGAAAAAGTTTCTAGCTGCCTCGACGCTGGCGAGGATGCTGTTATCGACGTCTAGGTACGGGGTCGATCCGAATTCGTCGTAGATAGCTCCAACCATGAAACTCCTAGTTTTCAGTATCGAGCCTTCTTGAGCCGCCGCCGAGATCGAGGAATAGAGCCTTATCTGCTTGTTTGGGTCCTCTGGGGGGTTTGCGACCTTATAGCCCAAGGCCACGACAGCCACATCTGCGGGCTGGAGAGGTTCGCCCTCCTTGATCCTCAAATCGGGTAGGATCAGTTTTATTATTCTAGGGTCGGTGGCCAGGAAGTTGACCTGCTTCTCGATGGAGCCGGATCTTAATAGGACTCTTCGGAAATAGAATGGGGCAGATGCTTTTACGCCTGGGAGCCTTGAGAGCATGATCACGTCGGTGTCCGTGAATTTCACGCTTCCCTCAGTTGGGATTACCCATAGATTATTGCTGCCTATCCTCGAGAGAGCATCCGTGAGAAAGTTGTCGAAGCCGCTCGTGTTCGAGACTAGGGTTATCACGGCGATTATGCCTATCGAGATCCCGAGTATCGTTAGGACGCTTCTAGTCCGCCTATCCCTAAGACCCTTGAACGCGTACCATAGGATGTCAAGAGGCTTCAACCCTCCTCGACCTCCTCGACACATAGACCGCGACGGCCACCGCGACTATTACCGCTATCACGAGTACCGCCGGAAGATATCCCTGGAGAATACTCGGCCCAGTCTCTTCCCCGGATTCTACGCTCTGCACCGGAATGTTCACCGATGCCTCGATTACCTTTTCTCCCCGGTTACGCAAGGAGTCTAAGTAGCTTATCTTCAGCGTTACCCTGGCCTTTCCTCCTTCCTTCACCATGCTCTCTATCGGGATGTTGAAGAGTATTGGGGCGTTTGGCTCGACGTCGCCTAAATAGCTTATGCTGGCCGCGCTTAGATCGCCTCCTATTATCTGCACTTCGGTGTACGACGCCTTCTCGGTTCCCTCGTTGAGGAGCCTACCAACTAGCAGCAGGTCTCCTCCAAGTCTTTCAATCGATATCTCCTGGAGCTTGATGTCTATTATCCCTTTAACATACATTCCGAGCAAGTGTTCTTCGTTTCTGACCTGGCCTCCCGGCTCCCTGAAACTCGCCCGCACCCTCAGGTTGAAGGGTTCCCCTATCGTCGATCCCGCCGAAGTTTCGGATGGAACGTACATCTTTAACTCTATCACCTTCTTCTCCCCGTTCGCAAAGTTAGGTATGTTCCAAGTGGTCGGGCCGAGGAGCGTCACCCAGCCTACGGTCGGCGAGATCGTTATCGTTATGTCTTCGAGATCTCCACCCGAGATATTTTCAATAGTGATATTCGCCGACTCTATCATGCCTCCTCGCACGTATTGGCTCGAGTATATTCTCAGCCTATTCCGCATGCTTTCTTCCAATACCGTTATCGTCAAGCCCCTCTGAACCATATGTCTACCTTCATCGTCGACGTAGGTGATCGAGATCGGGATCGAGAAAGATTTGCCGGACGCCAACTCGTTCACGAAGACCTTTAATGTCAACTCCTTCTCCTCGCCGGGGGCTAAATCGCCGAGCTTGGCCGCCAACGCCCCCTCCTGAATAGTTATTGGAGGATTGATTATCTGGGATAAGACCACCTCGAGGTTTACATCTCTAGCCATTTCAGATCCTCTATTGGTAACTATGATCGTTAGATCGCTCGATTTACTCGGCTCCAGAATCGGATTCTCTAAGAGGACGTCTAGGACCACTCCGACCCCGCCCAATGGGTTCACCTTAAGTGAGAGCCTATGATTTTCTTGGACCTTGAATCCATGTGAATTAAGATAGATTATAGACGCGGATATGCTGGAAACGGAATCAGCTAAGGCTCTGCTAGCCAGAACTTTTAGCGGAATCGTTATCGAGGATCCTGGGGCAATATTTCCGACGAAGTGTTTCCCACCGCCTTCTAAGATAGCTAGACCAGGAGAACTCGACTCTACCCAGACCTCTGTCGAGGATGCTGGAGCCGAACCCAGATTCTTTATGGTTAACTGTATGGTTTCGGGTTCTCCGGGATTTAGCTGATTTGTGCTCAGGGTAGGTTCGAGTATGCTCCTCCCAGTAATCCTGAACCTCACCTTGACGTTAGTTACCGAGATCGTATCCTCATCCCATGGAACGTAGTTGAGGGCGAGGTTTGCTTCATACACTCCGAGCTTCACGTCTTCATCGATGTCGAGTAGGAAGGTTAGGTAGAATTTTTCTCCCGCCAGCACCTCTCTACTAACCGACGGCCCAGCAACCGAGCTACCGCTCTTAGCATCGGTAAATCCCTTCGGGAGATATAGGGTGCCCTCGACGTATCTTATTGGTTTATCCATGCCGTTCACGAGCTCGATTACCAGTTGGACGTTCTTATCTCCAGGGCTTACCTCGATCTTCGTGGCGTAGTCGCCGAACCAGGCGTTCGAGAAGACTATGTCGGGTACAGAATCGGCTAAAACTATCGTTTGGAGGACCGCGGACAATAATAACAGGCTTATCAGGGCTAAGCTAATTCTCCTCATAGATCACACCATCCCTAATCTTTACGATTCTTTGGGCAGGAGAGGCCGTTTCAGGGTTGTGGGTGACTACCACCAGAGTTATTCTGAGATCTCTGTTCAGCTTTGTGAGCAAATCCACGACCTCGGCCGCTGAGGCTGAATCGAGGTTCCCAGTCGGCTCATCCGCCAAGATTATCCTAGGATTCGTGACTATCGCCCTCGCTATCGCCACCCTCTGCTGCTCCCCACCGCTCATCTCAGTCGGCTTGTGATTAACCCTGTGCCCTAACCCCACCTGCTCTAAAGCCTCTTTAGCCCGCCTAACCCTTTCTGCGCCGTCCACTCCCCTCATCATTAACGGGAGCATAACGTTTTGGAGGGCGGTGAGCCTAGGGATTAGGTTAAAGGTCTGGAAGACAAAGCCTATATACCTGTTCCGGAGCATGCTCAGCTCCGTATCACTTAGCTTGCTCGGATCTTTACCCTCTATCAGGACCCGTCCCTTGGTGGGTTTATCGAGCGCCCCGGCGAGGTGTAGGAATGTGGACTTCCCGCTTCCAGAGGGACCCATCATCGCGATGTGTTCCCCCCGCTTGATCTCTATGCTCAGCCCCCTGAGCGCAGGCACCTCGACGGCGCCCATTCTGTAGACCTTCCAGACATTCTCGAATTTTATGGCCGGGATCTCCAAGCCTAGGTTCACCCCGAAATCTCGGGGACCTCGGCGACAATAAAAGTTTTTTGTAACTTTAAGAGTATTATTTCTGATGAGCCGAGATCAGAGGGTCGTCGAGGCCTTGAAGAAGCTCGGGCTCACCGAGTACGAGGCGAGGGCATATGTGGCGGTTGTGGAGCTCGGCGAGGCGGAGGCTTATGAGGTTGCGAGGAGGTCGGGGGTTCCGAGGACGAGGATTTACGATGTGCTCTCTAGACTTGAAAACGGAGGACTGATTCAGAAGATTAGGGAATCGAGACCCGCCGTTTACGCCGCCATCCCCCCGGAGAGGAGCCTCGGGCCGTTAAAGAATCAGCTGGTCGAGGAACTATCTCAAGCGATAGAATTCTTGAGCCGCCTATACCTCTCAAGCAGATCCGTATCGAAGTGCGAGGTCTCGCTGCTTAGGGGGGTGCAGGCATATAGGGCGGCATTGGAGCTCTTGGATCACGCCGCGGAGAATATCTTGGTTAGAGTAGTTTATCTTCCCTCGGAGGTATTTGAGGTCTTAATAGGTAAGTTGAGGAAGGCGCGGGAGAGAGGTGTTGAGGTTCACCTAGCTATAGACACGCGGTTATTTGAGAAGGTGATTTCCCTCGAAAGCATCGAGAATTTACTCAAGGAGTTCGGGGGAAGAACGGTGAGCCCGCCTATACCGCTGAGCTTCTTCGTCGCCGACTTTAAGGATGTGTTGCTCCTCTACGTAGCTCCAGATTCCCCGGAGAAGTGCTACGGCTTCTTGCTCCAAGACTTAGGCGAGGTTAGCGATCTATTGAGGAAACACTTCGCCGGACTCTGAGAAAGAAGAGTCGAGCTCTAAGTTATTTTCCTCGATAACAGCTTATTGAGGGCGTTGACCATCGCCTCCACGCTGGCCATTACTATGTCTTCCCTAGCGCCCCTCGCAGAAACAACCCTCCCACTCTCGTCTTGGACCTTGACTATGACCTCCGCGACCGCGTCTGATCCACCGGTGACCGCCTCAATCCTGAACTCCTTCAGGCTCACCTTCGCTAGGTTCTGGGTTATCCTCTGAATTGCCCTTAGAGACGCGTCAACTGGGCCGACTCCCGTCTCCGATGCTATGTAATCCTTACCCTTAA
>CAZAVQ010000017.1:0-10652 GCA_964488635.1 uncultured Nitrososphaeria archaeon | reverse complement strand
CTAATTATTGGGAAGAATTTGAGGAAGCCCTCATCAAGTATCTCGATGTCTCCGGTTACCTCCACCTCGTTTCCCATGACCTCCACCTTGAATTTCTGGGTCAGAACCCTCGCCGGCTTGGACTGACTCGCGATAAACCTCCTGAATATCAGATCATACATCCGGAAATGTATCTCGGTCAGCCTCCGCGCCGGAATGGTCAGCAACCCGATTTTAATGTAGTATCTCAGCTTTTCGGCGTCAAGCGGCTTTACCGGTCTTATACATTCGTGTGCTCCCTCCGCGCGGTAAGTTCTGGGAGTAAATAGGCCTGGGGCCGTCTGGTTTAGATACTCCTTGGCTATTCCGAGTCCGACTTGGGAGACCGTCGTCGCATCGGTCCTGTGATACGTTATTAGACCGGCTTCGAATAATTCTTGGGCGATCCTCATCGCTTCCGCGGCGGTGAGCTTCAGATAGGTGAAGGCGTCCCTGAGCAGGGAATCGGTCGTATATGGTGGTAGGGGATTTATCTCCCGCTCTTCTTCAACGACCTCTTTAACCGTTACCTTCAGCTCCTTCTTCTCCCAAGCATCCAAGATCTTCTCCAAGTCTTCGGGTTCTAGGATCTCGACGAGGGGACCGTCTCGCAGCCTCATCCTCAGGAGAGGGCGTTTCTTCCTGGCTTGCTCCGTCGTGGTTACTATCCACCCCAGAACAGGTGTCTGAACTCTCCCCGCGGATAGCCACTTGCTTCCGAATCGATCCCATAACTTCATGCTGAGCTCGAAGCCTATCCACCGATCCTCGATCCTCCGGAGTAGCTGGGCCTCCACCAAGTTCAGGTTCACATCTCGTTTATTTTGAAGTGCGGATAAGAGGGCTCTCCTCGTGACCTCGTGGAACTCTAGTCGATAGATCCTCGGGTTATATGGCTTAAGCAAGCAGAAGAGGTCGTATGCTATCTTCTCTCCCTCCGCATCCGGATCCGTGGCGACATATATGTCGTTGTATTGTAGGGCGAGCTTCCTGATCGCCTCTACGATCTCGCTTTTATCGAATATTTCATCGGATCCGCAGGAAGGACACTTTCCCCCATTCGCCCACTGTTCCCCGCAGTTTAGGCACCTCTTGATCACGCCGTATATTGGGATGAATCTCCCGTCGAGTTCCTCAATCCCGTGCATCCCCCTCCCAGTTATAACATCCGTGAGGTGTCCCTGCGTCGCCGTGACCCCGACGATTACCCCGCCGATAGCCGCCTCGTATACCGTTAGGTTCCCAACCCTTCTCCTGAAAGGTCTACCGAATAGGTAGGCTATTGTCCTCGCCTTCGTCGGAGACTCCACGAGCATTAATGCGGCCCTGATTATGTCCTTTGCTTTGAGCTCGGCTTTACCGGATAAGAGCTCCCTTATTATCTTCCTTTCGTCATCTATCTGCTTGAAGACGAGCTTCGCGTTCTCGGGGTCATAAGGCTCGAACTCCACCTCCTCTAGCTGGGCCTTCAACCTCGTGATCAAACCCCTGAAGGCCTTCTTGTCATCTACGAGGATTATGCTGGCTCCCTTCGCCACGCCGTATGGATATAGTCGAGAGGTCCTTCCCGACGCTTGGATATATCCCGTTGTATCGGGGATTATCAGCGAGAAACCGTCCTCAACGGGCTTTAAGGTGATGTCGAACTCTGATCCTATTTTCTCGACGAATTCTGGGGTTAGGATCTTTTTGAGGAACTCCTTGGCCGCGGTGATAACCTCCTGCGCGTATTTCTCAAATCCCTCTAGGGTCTCGCCTTTTTCACATGCGTCCCTTATCTTTTCGATTAGGCCCTTGTTCAGCGGAGTTATCTTCATGAGCCGCGCTATCACGGCCTCGGCTTCCGATCTGAGCTTTCGATCCAAGGCTGGCAAGATGTTATTGATCAAGATGAGGAGCTTCATTGGATTATATTCGTCGCGGTCTATGTGAATCTCCCTCCTCGGGACACCCACGAATACGGCGTATCGGATTCTAGCGGGAAGGTCGATTCCCCTAGTAAGTGGGCTCCTCGAAGCCGCTATCCCGATCATGACATCTATCTCTCCCTTCGAGAACCTCTGCAAGATATCGGCCTCCATCTTCTCGTAGAGATAAGCCTTCAACCCGGCTTTTTCAAGCGCCTCCGCCACGGTTGACGCATAAGCTCTCCCAAGCGCATGCGGTGTAAAGACCAGGCAGCCTCCGCCATGTCTCTTCACGATCTCTATCGCCTCGTCTATCAGCCTCGATTCGTCAACCTCTATGTACATGTCCTCTATATTCCTGACGAATTCCTGGAACCTCCCGACCTCGAAGTCTAGTAGTTCTTCGAAGATCATGAGCCTCCTAGTTTTCTTCCCCCTCAGCGTGGCCCCGGAGACCACTAAGATCCCCTTACGCCTCCGCTTCTCCTCCTCGACCTTTAGTTCGAGATTCCTATATTCGTCGATTAGGTCTTTCGCCGAGCTCTTAGCGAGCTTCATCCTCAGCTCGATGAGCTTTAACGCGGCGTCAACGGCCTCCGGCCTCAACCCGAGGAGCCCCACCGCCCTGTCGATGTTTTTGGGGGATTTTAGGAAGGAGTCAACGTCGTCGACGAAGACGTAGTCGAAGGCTTTTCCCTTCAGAGATTCGCCGTGATCCACGAGAAACCTATCTGTGGTTATCAAGAGGATTTTCCTGCATTTCTCTATCTTCTTTAACGCCTCTTCCTTCCCGCCCTTAGAGAGACCCGCGTGATAGGTCACAATATTCTCCAGCAGGTTTTTGATCCCGGCCCTCTCGGCGAAGGTCAAGGCTTTTTCATAGAGCTGCTGTGCGAGTATGCTGCTTGGGACGATTACGTAGCAACGCTTACCCTTCGAGAAAAGATATAACGCCATGATAAGTCCCAGCACGGTCTTACCTATACCAGTGGGAGCAACTATCGCGAAGTTATCTCCGGAGAGTATTCTCTTGGCCCATATCTCCTGAAGGGCCCAGGGCTCAAATCCCAAGGCGGCCTTAAAGAAGTTTCTAAAATCTTGGTAGACGATGTATAGGTCCAGAACTTCTTTGAGCTTCTTTAATCTCCCTGATGCCTTGAGGATCTCCGCCGCCTTAATGACATCCTTCTCGGCGGTCTCTAAGCAGTTGGAGCAGATTCCCAGCTCTAAGAGCCTCGAGTCTGTGATCTCGCCTCCGCAGTTGATGCAGGCGAAGTTGTAGATCGCCCTTACTTCCATTCCGAGAGGATTCTAGACACGATCTCTATAAACTGTTTCCCAGACCTAGACTACGCTAAAACTTTATTACATGCGGCTCTAAAGTATCAGCATGCCAACAGCATTTGTCCTAATAAACACAGAGATAGGTTGTGAAGAGGAAATTCTACAGGAATTAAAGAAGATACCGAACGTCAAGGAAGCCTACGCCGTCTACGGTGTATACGACATCGTGGCGAGAGTCGAAGGAGAAACGATGGACGAACTAAAGGAAGTAATCTCCTGGAGGATAGCGCCCTAGGAGTTCTGGGGCGCCCTCAGAAGGAGATTAGATAAGGTCAGAAGTACGCTGACGATGTTGGTTATCTCCGAATCCTAGAGTGAGAGATCTAAGGGTTTTACTAGGTGCCTGCGCGCCGACGGCGGCACTTCATAAAAGCCTAGCCTTAGTTCCCGAGGCACCTCAACTTTCTCAACAGCATCTTCTCCAACCCTCCATCCGCATTTTCTACACTTGTATCCCTTTCCCGTGCCTAAGCTCTTCATGCGTTTCCCGCAGTTTGGGCATAGCGGAGGCCTCGAAATCACTTTCTTCGCCAGCTTTCTGATCCAGATTTTCTCGAGATTAAGAGTCAGGCCCTGGGGTTTGAGCTTAACCGCCCCATAGACGGCCACCTCATCCCCAGGGATCAGTTGCATGACTATGTCTCGGAAACTCTTGGTAGGCTCGTAAGCGGCGCAAGTGAGGTCGCCCGTTCCATCGCTTACCTTAAAGAAAACGTGGCCCCCGATGTCCCGCCTCGGCGCCTCGGACACGACCCCCTCCACTATGGCGTTCACCCCGTCTCCGAGTTCACGGATACGATGCTTCTGATAGTGGACGTCGGTGGCCTGATTCGTCTCGAATACCGTGACGTATTCCACGGGCTCCCCTATCCTCAACATTTCAAAAGCCTTCTTCAAGATGTCAGGGTCTATGCCCCTAATTCCCAAGAGAACCGGGCATGGGGTATGGGGGGTTATCCTAATCTCGCCGGTTTCGTAGTCTATGTTATCGAAGGTGTATTCTTTGGTAGCCTCATCCATCTGATAGACCGAGGTAGGGTCCACTTTCCTAACCGTGCCCCAGTATTCCCTAGTCCTGTGGGCTATTAGCTCGTAAGTCTTCCCGGGGGAGAGATCCGCTCCGATGGCGGCCAGCGCGCCCACCAACCCCTTCCCATCGCTGTAATACACAATCTCCGCGCCAATTTCTTCTGCGAGCTTAAACGCGTCTTCTATGGGAATTATTTCTCTCACCGCCCGCCAATAGAATTTCTTTAGTTCCGTGAGGGGTTCGTCCCTGAGGAGAGCTATCCCCGTCTCCGCTCCCTCTTCTAGTTCCGAGTATTCCTCGACGACCTCGATCGCCAACCGCCTCACCAAATCTAGATCTGATGTATCGAGTTTCAGAGCGATCGCCGCGTTTCCGCGAGTCTTATATGGACAGTTGGGGTTGAGCCTGATTAGCCTCGAAAAACCGATTAACCTTATCCCCATTTGCTCAAGTCTTCTAATCAGGACTGCCGCTATGTAGGTGGTGCAGCCCCCCTTCTTCGAATCCGTGTCATCTATTCCAACCCAAACCACCATCGCGTTCCAAGTGGAACCCCGGCGACCCTTCATATAAACCAGTTGAGATCTCAGAGGGATCGGAGCAATTTCTCCGCAAACCTCCTCGCGTTCTCGAGATCCCGGTCATTGGGTCTCCCCCTATTTATCCCGCCAAACCATCCAAATGGGCCATGGGTATTATATCCCCTGCACGTGAACTCTCCGACGACCTCGTAGCCCTTTCCCTTCAACGTCCGCTTAATTGATCGGTGGTAATCGTGGATAAGCGGTATCTTGGATAGACCGCTGGTCGAGAAGATGAAGACCTTGTTTCCGCGGGCCGGGGGAAGTCTCTCGGCGAATTTGCAAAGCGACTTATGAAGCGCCCCATAGTAAACCCCGGATCCGAAGCCGACTAGATCATAGGTTGCCACCTGATCCGGGTCGACCTCCCAAGTCCTAACGATCTCCGCTCCAAGGACCTCTGCAATCACCTTGGCGATCTTTAACGTGTTCCCGTGGTGGATCGAGGCGCAGATTATCAAAGCCTTCAATTATCCGTCGCCCATAAAGATCAAATAATCCAAGTAAAAATAGGTTAACGATGGATGATGATCCCCAGCTTTGCTGAATCCGTGATGACCCTAGCTCATGCTGATCCCGCATTTTAAAAAAAGAATAAAGTTTAATCAGGAGTTAGACTCGTCTGCCGCTGCAGAACCTGGTGATATATTTTACGGCCAATTCCTCCGCCTCTTTCAGTTTCTCCGAGGATAACCCGGGGACGCCGCAGGTCATTAGATAAATGTTTTTGGTTTGTAGGGTTACCTTACTGTAGTCGGCATCTCGATACGGATAAATCGCTATAAGCCTCTTCGAATCGGATACCACGAGTTCTCCACCCCTCAGGATCTTGGGCTCCCTCATACCTATCCCGAGAAAACGCTCCCCCTCCTCCGCGAACCTCATCAACATATCGCCATCAATCTTCTCCGCGTCGAAAGCCGCCAGAGCTACGCATGATTCCGCTGAGGCGAGATTATAGGCGTCGACCAAGGTATTTATCGTGGGGAGACCTCTGCCGCTGAGAATTCTCCTGATCAGGGCCTCTGCCGCCGGCCTTATCTTGGTCGGATCAATCCCTATCCTCCAAAAGAAGTCCCTATACGATCTTATCACCGGATCATTTTTCAGGTTCTCCAAATCATATCTCGACCGAATCCTCTCATAAACTTCGAGCTTGAATCCCTCTAAATCATCAGAGGTCTCTCGAACCTCCACATCCCTAATCTCCGCCAAAAGAACGACTAGATCCGGGAAACTCTCCTTGACGCGTTCATCGATCACCAACTTCATGTTCGTTCAGCGAGAAATCCTAAAAATGGATTTAAATCTATTATCCACCCCAAGAAGCTACAAATACCCGGGAAAAAGATCACCAATTAAAGGAATGATGAACCCGGCTTTACTGAAAAACTGTGATGAAACCCGACAAGCCTGATAAAAACCAAATGCGATCGGGAATGACATTTTAGGGATCTTTCTGATCGCGGCTGGGGAAAATTGATCGCCTAGATTTTGGTAAACTGATGGAAGCCTAGGATTTTACTATTTCAAGTATTTGCTTGAATTTCGGATGTTGGGCCGTTTGCAGTAACTCGTATATTTCCGTTTCATGGGTTGTGGGGATTACTCCCCTCTGGATCATCCTCTGAATCGCCGTCTGCTTGTCTATTTCCTTTCTAGATCCTATGCAGTCTATGGCCACGTGAATTTCATGGCCTTTTTCCCGGAGGTCTAAGGCGGTTTGGAGAACGCAGATATGGGCCTCAATTCCTATTAGGATGCATTTTTCGGGGTTAATCTTTTCGAGCTCCCTGATGAATTCTGGGCATTTCACGCAGCTGAAACTCGATTTTACGATAGGATTCAAGTCTATCAGTTCTTTAATCTCTTTGACAGTCTCTCCCAGTTTGATCTGCTCGGTCAAGATAATCGGAACCTCTAAAATTCGACAAGCCTTCACGAGTTTTCTCGAGTTTTTCAAGATTCCATTTATCCCCGAGACGTGTTTAGCTAACCGCTCTTGGAAATCGATGATTATTAACGCCGCCTCCATGCGTTATAGGGGCGTATAATCATGAGATTAAGTTTACTATCTGTCGATCATTTCCTCGAATCCGCCTTTGATAGCTCTCTTACCGCTTTCTCCAGAGACCTCAATTTATCATCCATCGTCCTCTCCACATCCCTCCTATCATCTATCTTAATCACCGTTACCACCCTCTTTGCCCCGGCCTTGAAGACCGCCTCGTGAACCGACCTAACGTGCTCAAGAGCCTCCTCCAAGCTATCTCCCTCAATTATCGTCGACATAGGAGTGGTCACATGCTTGACCCCGCGCTCCTCAAGCTCCTTCACCGCCCTCGCCACAAACCTCGATACGCTAGTACCCTCCCCAAGTGGAACCACGCTAAACTCAACTATCACAACCACCGCCCACTAACCTCCCACAGAAAAAATAACGCCAAGAACCATATTTTAGCACACCCCCATTAAGTTTATAACCTCTCCCATAAACCCGAAAAACGGCGGTGATGAAAGTCACCACCACTGAGAGATGATGCCCATCCCACCCCGCTGAGACTTCAAAGGAGAGCTACCAAGTGAAAAATAAGGAGTTTAGGTTTTCGGATACGGAATCTCGGCGGACTGATTTTTCATCATTTTTCTTCAGGCTGTCCCGTATTCGTCATCGATCAAATATTATCGTAAAATATACTGTATTATGAAGTTTTATGACAAACGAAGTCCAGAAATAGACCCGCTAATTAACCTCCTTCAGATTATTGGGCTTTCATCATCTATTCAGATACTGCAGCCTTCATCACCTAGTTTATGGCGTGAGAAAAAATTACTGAAAAACCTTAATCTTCTAAATTCACTATTCGATTTCCGCGAGGCCGAGGAGTTGGATGTTTCCTATGTTTACTTTTTTGAGGTGTTTTTTGGCGGCTTGGAGGCATTTTTCTGCTTGTTTTCTGGGGGTTATGGTTGTGTCGTTCATGAGGTAGTCTGGGTGGAAGATTAGGAGGCTGTAGGGTATCTCGGGGTCGAGGCTCGCGATGAATTCTGCCAGTTTTTCCACTTCGTGTTCGTCTACGTAGTGTGGGACGAGGAGGGTGGTCGCGTTTAACACGGGGATGTCTCGCCTCTCCTCGTAGAATTCCCTGTAGATTAGCTCGAAGTTTTTCAGGGTCTGCTTGTTGTCTCTTCCGGTTAGGGCTTTGTGGACGCTCGGGGTATAGGCTTTTAGATCGAATTTTATGTTTCCCCCGCTTTCGAATGCCAGTTCCCCGGCCCGTTTTACGAGGGATCGTTCACCGCATCCATTCCATTCGAAGCAGATCCTGAGGACCCTCTTCTCGGGCTTTGATTCCAAGATTTTTTTGGAGGCGTTGATGGCGAAGGGGAGCTGGGGCTCCGGGGATCCGCCGAACCAGCACCAACAGGTTATCCTCGCGTCGTTAAGCGTGTAGTTCACGAGCTCGTCGGCTGAAACGGTTTTCCCGTCTTCGATCATTTTATGTGACCAGTTTTGACAGAATAGGCAGTCGAAGCTGCATCCATAGAAGAACAGGGCGAGGTTATAGTACCCGTATTCCGGACCCTTTCTCACGGCGTATCTCGGGTATCCCGCCCCCGTTCCCGCGGGGCAGAACCAAGCTGCACAGCAGTTTGTGACGTGCGCGTCCAAGTAATAGTGGAGTAAACCGTGTTCTGCGTCTACCTTTGAGACCAGCCTCCCCTCGACATTCGTTCTCAGTCCGCAGTAGCTTAGTTCGCCTTCTCCGATGGAGCAGGCGGCGCTGCAGATGGAGCACCTTATTCCACCCGGTGTTTTAGGCGGCTCAGGCGGGAGACCGAAACGCTTCCTACTTCTTCGGTGGGTTTCTTCTGCGTATTTTAGGGCCTCGTCGGGTTTATTCCTGAGACAATCCACGCATACCCCTATGCTCTCTGAGATGGTCTTGGATCTCCTGCCGCAGAGCTTGCACGTTTTCTCGGCGATCCCAGTAGGTAGCCGGATTATCACGAGCCCTGTATCTAGGGAATTCCCCAGGTATATCAGGGTTTCATCAGAAACGATGATAATATATCGGCGTTCAGGGAGCATTTTATGGAATTGACGGCTTTCCAAGAGATCCTATTGGGAACGCTGTCGGGCGCGGCTCAGGGGATATTCGAGTGGCTCCCGGTCAGCAGCAAAACGATCCTCCTCCTGATATTTTATGAATTTGGTAGTTCACCATCAAACGCTTACGTAACTGGATTATTCTTAAATGGGGCGACCTCGCTGGCGGCGGCGATTTATTTCAGGAGAGACCTCGTGAATATCCTGAGAGGCATATACGTGAGGGGATGTGGACGCGCGCTGCTATGTTTTTTATTGACTTCCACCTTCATGACGGTCCTCGTCGCCGTCCCGCTTGCAGGCGCCGTAGCTAAGTCGTTAGATGAATTCGGGGGATTCTCGATGATTTTTATCGGCATTTTATTCGCTTTGACGAGCTTCATCTCTTGGATGAAGGATAGGGTAAGCGGCGGAGCGGAATTGAAGGAGACGCCAACCCTTAGGGACGCCGTTTTAGCCGGGATCGCCCAGGGATTCTCCGCCCTTCCAGGTATCAGTAGAAGCGGGATAACGATCTTCGCCCTATTGCTCCTGAGATATCACCCAAAATCCGCCGTGAAGCTTTCCTTCTTGATGGCCATTCCCACGACCCTCGGTGGGAGCATCTACGCATATCTACTTTCCCCGGCCATATTAGGTGAAATCCCCTTTATCACGGTCGCTTCCTCGATCATCACCTCCTTCGCCGTTTCATTGGCCGTGATATCCATTCTACTTGAAATCTCTCAGAGAGTTAAGGCTTATTTATTCACCGCGATCTTGGCCGTGATAGCGTTACTCATGGGCGTGATCACGATTTAACGGGCCACGGGAACGATTGCATCGAAAGTCTTGTATTTCATGAATTCCCCACCGGACCATCGGGAATCGGGCGGGTTGTCCACGGGGTTTTCGGGAGGATAGCGGGCGCAATATGGTTCCTCTTCTCCTGAGGGGTTTACGACCTTGTCATCTTCGTCGAGGATCCAGCCCCTATATGACAGCTTTACGCTAGATGTTTTATCATCTGCCTCGATTTCGAGATACGCCTCCTTCAGATCACGGCCGCCAATCGATTTCGAGAAGATCTCTATTATCCTCGACCCATTTACGTCTGTTATCTCGAGGTTTTCCGCCACTCCTATTGCCCAGTCGAAGCCTCCGAGGGAATAGTTGATAACCTGGCCTCCGTCGATCACGAGTAAAACCCCCGCCGCGACGTCCACCCCCCTGACGCTGGGCTCCTCTCCCAAATTGACCAACCTCACGATTAGCTTGAAGTTCTTTTCTACCCTGCAACCCACCACGCCACTCCTATTGAGCTTCTCCCAAGATCCATCAGCGCATTTGATCGCTAACTCAACAAGGGGTCTGGGGTGAACACCGTCTCCACCCTGCGAAAACGTGAACTGAAAAATCAGTAACATGGATAGAACCAATAAGACGAACGCGGACGCCAAGAGGCCGAGGGACTTCCGGCTCATCACCCACAGAACCCACTAAAATCCGAGACAAAACATAATAAAAAACAAATTCAACTCAATAACTGAGCCCCGGTAGCTCAGCTGGTAGAGCGGCGGCCTCGTAAGCCGCAGGTCGCGGGTTCAAAGCCCGCCCGGGGCTTGACCTAGTTATTTGGCAGTTTGTTTTTATTTTCGAAGGTTGTTTTGTTTTTGGTTTGA
>CAZAVQ010000016.1:0-10769 GCA_964488635.1 uncultured Nitrososphaeria archaeon | reverse complement strand
CGGAGCATTACCTCGAATGCCAAGTCGGGTGCAGAGTCAGCCTCCCCTAACGACTTCCAACAATTCTTCTGAGATATTCTTTATCGAGATCGCCGATGGACTCTCAGAATAGTCTTTGACGAGTATCGATCCCTTGACATATGCTTCCACGACGTGATCGTCATAGGGTATGCTCCACCATTTGATCCCGCATCTTCTCAGGAAAGCTTTGACTTCATCTATGATCTCGCCTCGAAGTCCGTATTTGTTGACGACGACGAACAGCTCCTTTCGGCTTCCTAACAGTTGATAGAGCTTATACAGCTTCTCGAGATCGGTTAACCCCAGCCTCGTGGGCTCGGTAACGGCTATGATGCTCTCGGAGAAGTCCATCGCCGCGTAGATTCCCGACCCCGTCCCAGCGGGGACATCGATAACTATGTACTCGTAATCCTTCATCATCTCTTTGACGTAGTTGAGCGTCTTCAAGATCATTACAGCAGTTCTCCTGGCGGTCGGTCTAAGCTCCCCGATAACGACGTCCAATTTTCCGGAAAAAGCTTTGGTGTAGCTCTCGATCACCCCGGCCTCTATCCGGGATTCTTCGATCGCGTTAAATGGGCACACTAGTTTACAGACTCCGCATCCCGAGCAAAGCTGAGGCATCAACACCAAATTTCTTCCAGGGATCATGAGGAGGGCGTGTTCTGGGCAGTTTTGGACGCATAATCCACAGAGCTTACATCTTTCATGGTTTATCTTGGGTCTGAACTCGTTAATGGGAGTAATTGAGACGGGTTTCACGTCGAGAAATGTCTTTACGCAGGGGTTATCGACGTCGATGTCAACGAGTAAGGTCTTGGCCTTAGATCCAAGTAGATATGCTAGGTTAACTGCTAGGAAGGTCTTGCCGGTTCCGCCTTTACCTCCAGTTACCGAGATCACGTGGGTCATCTGCCCTCACTTAGATAACTCTTTAGCGAGGTTTTCGAAGAGCTCTACCAGGGACCTCTTCACGGCGTTTTCACGGTTATCCAATATTATCGGCTTCATCATCGTATAGGATTCAACCACGCTTTCATCATAGGGTATCTTCCCGATTACCTCCAACCCTAGCTCTTCGGGTATCTTCCTAGAATACTCTTCACTTAAGTCGTATTTATTCAGGATGCAGTAAGCCTTGAGCCTAAATGACTCAGCAAGCTTCAGTATCCTCTTTGCGCCTTGCAGAGATTGTGGGACGGGTTCGACTACGAGCAACAGCAAATCTGCCCCGCTTAAACTCGAAACCACCGGGCAACCTATTCCAGGGGCGCAGTCAATTAGAATTATCTTCTTTCCGGTTTTTTCTGAGAGCTTCTTGGCCTCTTCTCTGGCCGTGAAGACTATTTCCCCGCTATTCCTCCCCCCTACCTCGAGGTCTCCAGTTACGACGTTTACTCCGTGAGCTGTTTCAACCGCAGAGAGCCATCCAGTCCGCGTCTTCTCGATGGTTATGGCCTTTCGGGGGCAAACCCTCATACAGGCCGTGCAGCCCTCGCAGAACTCCCTGATTATCTTTGGTTTAGAGCCTTCTTCGAAGATTATCGCATCGAAGGCGCATACCTCAAAGCATTTCCCACATCCATCGCATAGAGCGTAGTTTATCGAGGCTTTTGCCGACTCCCAGATCTCCCTCTTCCAAAGGACTTTCTTCTCCCCACCTAAAGCCAGGGCGAGATCGGGCGCCTCAACGTCAGCGTCTACGGCCACGGCTCCCCCGAGTTCTCGATCGAAGAGTAATGCTAGATTCGAGGTGATGAACGTCTTACCCGTCCCGCCTTTCCCACTGGCTACCGCGATTTCCAAACCGGATTACCTTAACAGCCCAACCTTTCTCAGGGCTTCGGACAAGGGGATTCCGGGCTCAACCATGTGAACCCTGACATTCGCCTGCTCAAAGGCCATGGATACATTTGGGCCGAACTGCACGCCGATTACCTCCGTTGCCCCACTAGAAATTATGAGCTGAGCTACCGAGATCCCCGCGCCCATGGCGGCGGCAGCCGCTTGGTTCGGAATGATTTGAACGGACTTTACCTCATTATCGGATATATCGATGAAGGCTATGAAGGGCGCTCTCCCGAACCTCAACGAGATCCTAGAGTTCAGGCCGTTATTCTCCTCGACGGAGGCGGCGACCCTCTTCACCCCTGATGGGGGAGGCTGTATAGGAGCTTGTTGAGGCCCCGCGGTCGGCGGCATCGGGCCCATTCCTCCCCGGCCCCATCCCATCCCTCCTCCTCGACCTCTACCCCATCCGTATCCATATCCGAAGGGCATCCAGTATTGAGGAGGCATATATGGCGCGGGCGCGGCTGCCTCAGGTCGCTGTCCTCCCATGGACTCCAGTTCTTCTTTTACTCTCTTGATTTCCTCTTCGACGTTCTTCAGTTCCTCCTTTAGGTGGTCGATCTCCCTCTCGAGCTCGCGTTTGTAATCCTCCAACATCTTTAATTCCTCTTCAGGGCTTGAAGGGAATTGATGTGGAAAATAGGGTGGGATATATCTTCGCCACCAAGTCATCTAATCACCCTCTATGTAGTTTCGTCACCAGTAATAAGGCGCCGCGTAGCCGTAATATGGCCAGTAATACGCATAGGTCGTCCACGGACTATAGGCATAGGCTGCCGACGGGTATAGCCACCAGTAGCTGTACCATGGGTAGTACCAGAAGCCCCAAGGTAGCCACCATCTTAGCCCCCACGGCGAGCCGAAGAGCCACCAGCATGATCCTCTGCCGAATAGCCAGCCAGGCCTCATCCAAGGCGGCAGGTAGCTGAACGGTCCTCTACCAGGCCAAGGCGACCAGCCCCAGCCTCTCCATCCACCTCTCCATCCCATTATTCTTCACCTCCACATTTATGTGCTATAGCACAAAAATATAAGGGTTGCGTCAGGTCACTTTCCAAGCATCTTCTTCAGCTCCTCTATCCTCGCCTCGACGCCTTTCAGCTCCTCTTCGAGGTCCTTCAACTCATCCTCGAGCTCTGCCTTATACTCCTCGAGCATTCTAAGCTCTTCCTCGGGACTGGGGGGATATGGCGGATAGAATGGGGGCGGCATATAATATGGCATCGGCTGGTAAGCGTACCTCATCCACCTATACCACCTGAATCTATACGGGCCCCACATACCGCTCCGGAAGCCTATTCGCCGACGCCGTTTTTAAGCTTTGTGCCATCGCACAATATTCCTCCAGAGTTCATTTATTAATCCTCGACGAGGAGTATCCCCTTGATAGGAGGTAAACGATGCCGAGGTGGCGTTGGAGGATTCAGGGGAGGGGAAGACCGCCTAAGGATAGGCTGATCAGAGTAGCTTTACATGGATTAGTCTTCGCGCCCCTAGATAATGCTGGGACCCCGCTGCAAAACCCGCCGATATATCTGAGACCCGATGAATTTGAGGCGTTAAGACTGGTTTATCTCGAGGGCAAGACGCAGGAAGAGGCCGCGAATATGATGCGGATATCACGTGGAACCCTTTGGCGGGCGTTGGATAGTGGCAGGAGGAAGATTGTGCAGGCCTTAGTCGAGCGGAGGCCGTTAATAATAGGCTCCTAGAGGGGTTGTTCCTCCATGAGCTCCATTATTTTCTTGAGTATCTTGGAGTGCTTTCTTTCATCATCCTCGATTAACTCAATTAATATGGTGATGAGGCCGCTTGGGAGCAGGTGCTTCACGTCATCTAAGCTCTGTAAGTGGGCCTTCTCCTCCTTCTCCAAGAGCATGCTCAGCTTCCTCATTCCAAGCTTATCGATGTGAATGGCTTTCTCCTCCTCGATGGCCGAGACTATCGTCATGATTATGTCGGCATGCCGTATGCAGTCGCTCGCCAAGATCCTGAACACCATCCTCATGAGGTCGCTCTTCAACTCAACGGCGGTCTTCATGAATTCCTCAGCGGATTCCTGTTCGGCTTGGATCCTCTCCTTAAGTGATCTCAGAAGTCTGGCCGTCTCGCCCTCTTCGCGCTCCGTATATCTCTCGACGAGCCTAGTCTTGGTATCGGCCTGGAGGATCCTCAAGATATTAAACGCCGCGTCATAGAGCTCCGGATGCGTAAGAGAGCCTTTCATCCTAATCTTTTCAATCAATCCCTCAATATACTCCATGGCCTTCCCATTCCTCAGAAGCTCCTCTGAGATACGAGCCGCCCTCTTCCCAGCAAGATAAAGCGTCACCGCCGGCGGGCTCAGACCCAACGCCTCAGCGATCATCTTCTTACTGTAACCGTACTCCGTGGCCAGCCTTTTCGCCAAGACCGCCCTGACACCGGCGACCAACCGCTCTAACCGCACAACACTCTTCTTCTCCCCTTGGTTTTTACCTTTTAACGCCCGGCCGGATTTTTCAAGCATTTACACGAAAATAACTGTGTAAAATATTAAAACTTTACACTGTTAAGCTTATATAGAACCACACACCATTCTCCACGCAGCCTCAGAACGATCCGAGAATAAACGTGGTAAACTATGAGAATCCCGCTTACTGATCTCCCAGAAGGAAGAGAAGCACTGGTGGTTAGCATAGGCCCGGCAAGCCGTTTTCCCGGCGCCCAGGGGCCGTCTTTTAGGAGACGTTTTAGGTGGCGGTGGGGTTTGGGCCGCGGTATGGCCTATGGGGCTGAGAAGAGGCTGGCCGATCTCGGGATAGTTGTTGGAGCTAGAATCAAGGTTGTGAGGAAGGCGCCGTTTGGGGGGCCTATCGAGGTGGAGGTGGCGGGGTCTAGATTCCTGATCGGGAGAAGGTTGGCGGAGAGGATTATAGTGGAGGTCTAATTCCATGAGGGAGATCACGATCGCCCTCGCCGGTCAGGCGAATGTTGGGAAAAGCGTGATCTTCAACAGCTTAACCGGACTTCATCAACACATCGGGAACTGGCCTGGGAAGACCGTGGAAAAAGCCGAGGGGACCCTGTTCTACAAGGGATACTTCATTAACGTTATAGATCTACCCGGGATCTACTCGCTGACTCACTACTCGCTGGAGGAACTTATTTCGAGGGACTTCATCGCGAAGGAGAAGCCGGATGTAGTCGTCAACGTGGTCGACGCAACGGCCATCGAGAGACACCTGATATTTACCCTCCAACTCTTGGAACTAGAGAGGCCGATCGTCTTAGCCCTTAACATGATGGACCTCGCTGAGAAACGAGGCATCAAGATAAACTTAGAGGCGCTCGAAGACGCGCTTGGAATTCCAGTAGTCCCAACCGTGGCGATCCGGGGAAAGGGTCTCACAAAGATCTTAGACAAGGCGATCCAACTCGTTTCCGAAGGATATTCCCCGAAAAAGATCGAGTACGGCCGCGAAGTCGAGGCCAAGATCCAGGAGCTCACGAAGGCGCTTGAAGAACTGGATCTACCCTATCCGAGGAGATGGGTTGCGATTAAATTATTGGAGAAAGATGAGGAGATTCGAAAACTCGTCAGGGAAAAGGCGCCAGAAGTCGTGAACCTCGCGGAGAAAATGAGCTCGGACCTCGAGCGAATACATGGACACGACTCCTCAATAGTTATATCAAATGAACGCGTGAACGCGGCCTATCGAATAGCTCAGAGCGCGGTGACAATCACCGAGCCCGAGAAACCCAGCTTGGGGGAACGATTCGACGAACTAGCGACGCATCCGATATTTGGATACCTGATAATGGCGCTGGTCTTCATGGGGATGTTCGCCTTCGTGTTCGGAGTCGGTTTAGAGCTTTCCGAGACCATGGAGGAATTATTATCCGAAAGCCTACGAGGACTTTGGTTCGGTTTCTTCGGAGAATCGGCTCTCTCCTCCTTAGGATGGTCGGCCGTCGAGGGATTCATATTCCTCCTCGCGCTGGTGATTCCATTCATCGCCCCCCTATACATCATATTATTCCTCTTGGAGAGTTGGGGATACCTCGCCAGAGTATCGTTCCTCCTAGATAGCGTGATGCACAAGGCGGGGATCCACGGGAAGGCGTGTATCCCATTAATCTTGGGATTTGGATGCAATGTCCCAGCTTGTTTGAGCTCTAGAATTATGGAGACTTGGAGGGAGAGGTTGATTACCATATTCATGGCGACCTTGATGCCTTGCTCGGCGGTCACCGTCGTCGTAATAGGGTTAGTTGGGAGATATCTGGGAATCTTCTGGGTAATAGGTCTCTACCTGTTCACGTTAATAATGGCATTCATCCTCGGAAGAATCATGTCGAAAATCTTGCCTGGAGAGGCTGTGGAACTCATAATGGAGATACCGAGCTATAAGCGGCCAAACCTGAAGACCGTTCTCCTGATGACCTGGTTTAGGCTGAGGGAATACGTCTATATCGCGATGCCGCTCGTTATAATCTCCGGGGTCGTGATCAACGCCCTCGACCTCTTGGGCCTTCTAGACCCATTCTCAGAGGCATTAAGCCCGATAACCGTTGGGTGGCTTAACCTACCTAAGGAGACAGGCCTCCTCCTATTATTCGGCGTTTTGAGAAAGGAGCTAATCCTCCTGACCCTGGCATCTCTAATCGGGACGGCGGACTTCTCCTCCATTTTGACCGCTAACCAGATGATAACGCTCTCACTCATAACGATATTCTATATTCCTTGTGTTGCGACGATCGCGACCCTGCTTAAAGAACTCGGCGTAAAGAAAGCCGCAATGATAACGATAGGAGAGATACTCTTGGCGATATTAATTGGGGGAATCGCCTCGAGACTCCTACTCCTTCTCGGCATAACTTAGATCTCTAACTCTTCAGTGTTTATGTAAGCTATGTTGACGTTTCCGCCTCCCGGCGTTACGTATATCTTATCTGGGAACTGTAGGGCCAGGCTATTGAATGCGTCGTGAATCTTCTGCATCTCCGCGATTAATCCGTTTTCAAGGAGCACTATTGAAGTCATGCATTCCAAATACGTCAAGTTCACCTCTCCACCGAATTGGAAGGACATCCTATCATACACTTGGATCATGGTCTTGATCACCTCCGTGCGCCCTGCCTGCTTATACCACCTCGACATACCCTTGAGGAAGTCGTTGAAGAGGTAGCCTTCGATCCTCTTCGGCCTCATGGTCGTGAGCTTCAACACCTTCTGTTGATCATAGATCATCTGATCGTTTACCTCGTATTTGCCCCTACCGCTCCTCTTCAGGATCCCGCAGTCGACGAGCCATTCAAGCCTCGGTGGAGCAATATGCCTATACTTCGCGTACTGACTGCTCTTAATCCACTCGATTTTATCCTTTATCGAGAGCCGTTTCTCCCTAAACTTCTCAGCCTCCTTTCTTCTAATATCGCTGGGCGGCAGCGCCTTCTTTAACGCTTGGGGATATGCCTCTTCCATAGCGTAGATCATGGCCTCCTGCCTCCTGAACTTCTTCTTCTTAACAGCCCAATTCGTGATCAGCTGGATGAAGGGATAATCTTGGACGAATAACGCCCAGAGGAAGAATAGCTTCTCAGCGTCATTCAGGGTAATCAACTCGATTAGGTTGAGCGACTCCCTGCCGTCCACGAACTTCTTGAACTTTACCGCCGAATCGGTTGTGAGGTAGAGTTTTCCAAAGGTTCCAAGAAGCTGGGTTTTTCTATCGATGAAGTTTAATTCAGCCGCCATAGTAACGTAATTTCTCGCGTTAACAGAGCTCGTGATCAACCCTATTGGCTTACTCACTAGGAGATCCCTGTCGCCGACGCCCTTGACTATGTCGTGAAGCAAAGCGGCGAGGAAGTCAAAAGTCTTAGGTGACGTATCCTCGAGCAAACACGGGATTATCCTTAGATATCCGAGCCTACAGACGTCCCCATGAGTTTCGAGCATCAAGCCTCCATCACCTCCTTAATGACGGTAAGCGGCCTCGCGTTCTCCCAATCTATTTCAACCCGCCTTCCCCTATATTCTCCCTTATGAAGTTCGAGGATCACCTCTTTACTGACCCCATCCTCGTCTCTGAGGTACCACAAATACTTGTTTGACTTCGGAATCGAGTCGGAGATTATTCCAGCAACCTTAAACCCGATCTTCTCGGCGATCGGCGCCGTCGTCTCCGCCATGTCCACAAGCTTCTTACGGAGCTTAACCCTGCCCAAGACTATGATCGCCGCCCTATCCCATTTTAGAACCCTGTAGATCTCCCTCAGAACGCCCTCCATGAATTCCCGGAAGCGGTCGACCGATTCCGTGTGGAATAGTATCTTCGCGATCTCCTCATAGCTGTATCCGAGGAACCACAGCCTCAGCCAATTATCCCATGCATAGGTCTGCATATTGAAGTATGGTGGGGAAGTTACTACCAGATCGACGGATTCGTCGTCGATGGGCAACTCCCTCGCGTCCTCCATGTACGCGCTTCCCTTCACCGCGGGTATTCCATCCCTGAAAACCCTCTCCGCCTTTATCTTCAAGCACTCCAATACATTTCTCTTCGGCTTTTCGATTCCATTCTTCTTCACGTATCTCTTCACGTATTCCGGAGCCATGGAGAACGAGTGAGAACATTTGACGCTGAGGTGTATCTTCGTTGGGCCGTGGAGTATCCCAAGCATAAGGGCCTTCATGAAGTTGGCGAGATCCTCGTCCTCGGTCTCCTCGATCAAATCTCTGACGGCGAGAATCTGTTTAAGCGTGTAGTTGCTGAAAAATGCGCGGACATCCTCATCAACCTCCGAGACCCTGTATCCAGACGGATTCAGCATTCTCCTCGCATACTCTATCCATTCGATTACCCTCCTCGGCGGAACTGGCCTGACCTTCGCCCTAGTTAGGACATATGCCTCAGGGGAGAGATCATTTCCAATTCCTATCCTCCCGTTTAAACATGCTTCGAGCGGCGCGGTGCCCTTTCCGCTGAATGGGTCGAGGACTACGTCGCCTATACGCGAGTATTTCATCACGAAGTAGTGGGCTAATGCCGGTGGGAAGCTCCCAGTCCGCGAGCAGATCCTATGCAGGGCGATTCCCCAATTATCTCTGGCGAACTTCCATGAGTCCCTGATTCTGTAGCTCAGAATGTACGTCGTTCTCAAGGCCGGCTTCGGCGGTGAAACAAGAGTTTTATTCGTTCAGTTTCAAAGACGTGAAAAATAATTCTCACAGCACCGCCGTATATGCACGCTGAGATTATGTATCCGATTTTTGACGAAAACTAGATCAAAGAATTGAGAATGAGCCCAGCATATTTCCAAAAACATTTCGCCGTTATTTTTCTAAGCCGATTTGAAGCCATCCGGAAGCAATCCACACGTATGCCAAAAGAGAATATGAATTGAGAAAGGAGCCATAGCCACCGTGGAATCGAGGTGAAACCGGAAAAAGGATAAAATATTCCCGAGGGCGCAGCATAGATGAAGCCCGGTCGTCTAGCGGCCAATCCTGGTCAGAAAAGGGGCTTGGGATCCCGGGCTCTGGATCTTAGAAGAGGGGATCCCCGGGGACGCCGGTTCGAATCCGGCCCGGGCTATCATATCTTTCTTTTTCAGATTCTGGCGAGGCATGTAACTGTTCTTGGGGATGGTCTCCAGAGCCTTCTGAGTTTCTACTCTTTCCACCTTTGCCTTTTTCGTTATACATTAATTATCGAGTTAGTGGAGGGCTGGGCGGGGCGTATCGGAATGGGTAACAAGTTAGAGAAATTAAGGGAACAGGAGGAGAGGCTGCGGGAGCGAATGAAGAAAATCAAACATAAGATCGCCGTCATAAGCGGGAAGGGTGGAGTTGGGAAAAGCATAGTGACTGTTAATTTAGCGATGGCCTTTGCGTTAAAGGGCTATAGCGTCGGGATATTGGATGCGGACATACACGGCCCATCGATCCCAAAGATGCTGGGGCTCCATGGGATGAGGCTCCAATCAGGCCCGCCGGGAATATTTCCCGTAAAAGGTCCAATGGACGTAAGAGTAGTATCAATGGATTTTCTGCTACCCAGCGAGGAGGCTCCTGTCATCTGGAGGGGGCCGCTTAAGATGTCTGTTATCCGCCAGTTTCTATCTGATGTAGTCTGGGGTAGCTTAGACTTTCTCTTAATCGACCTGCCGCCGGGTACCGGAGATGAACCGCTGAGCGTGATGCAGTTGCTCCCGGAGATGGACGGCGCCGTAATAGTAACGATTCCCTCGGAGGTGTCTCAACTGGTCGTGAAGAAGGCGGTGGTATTCTCCCGAGAACTCAAGATACCAGTATTGGGGATAATCGAGAACATGAGCTACTTCATATGTCCAAAATGCGGAGCCGAGATCGACGTATTCCGGAGTGGAGGAGGCGAGAGAATAGCAGAGGAGCTGTCGGCATCCTTCTTGGGGAAGATACCTCTCGACCCCAAGATCTGCGAATCCGGAGATGAAGGCACGCCATTCATAGTGAAGTACCCGGACTCCAAGCCAGCGAAAATATTTCGCGAAATAGTAGACAAAATAGAGAAATCACTTGAAAGAGAATCACGAGGAAGCTAGCGTATACATCATTTTCTCTAAAGATTTAGAACGGACCCAACCGTGACTTCGACAAATCTGTCGCCGAAGTTGTCGGCAATCCTGTTTAACGCGTTTTCTCCCGTGCAGTGGCATGGAGCGATTATCTTAGGCCCGATCTCCATAAGGCTCTTGATGGTCTTCTCAATTCTCTTCTCGCCTGCGCCTATTAAGTGGAATCCCCCAACGACCGTGTAAACTTCTTCTCTTCCGAAGATTTTCTGAGCTTGTTTTATCGTATTTACCACTCCGGCATGAGCGCATCCGGTTATCACGATTAATCCCTTTTTATGGTTTATGATTAATGC
>CAZAVQ010000015.1:0-10782 GCA_964488635.1 uncultured Nitrososphaeria archaeon | reverse complement strand
TTACCAGAAGCCGAGGACGGAATAAAAGAACTAGAAAGAGCTGGGTATAAAGTCGTCCCGGTCAGCGCGGAGGCGGAGAGGATACTCAGGCTCGCGGCGGAGAAGAAGATAATCAAGTATCTTCCCGGGGATCCGGACTTCGAGATACTCGATGACTCGAAACTCACCTCGAATCAAAAAAGGGCTCTTGAACTGATAAGGGAGAAGGTTTTAGGGAAATGGAAGTCCACCGGGGTTCAGGAAGTCGTCAATAAGGCTTACTTCGAACTCTTAAATTACATCCCAGTATACCCGGTCGAGGACCCCGAGAAGCTCACAGACCACGACGGAAACATCCTACCCGATGTCTACATCCTTCCGAATGGATCAACCCCAAGGGATCTAGCCTATGCGATTCACACGGATCTTGGGAAGACCTTCCTTTACGCGGTTGATGCGAGGAAGAAGATTAGGCTGGGAGAAGACTATAAACTGAAGTGGGGAGACGTGATATCTATAGTGGCTGCGGGAAAACGCGCATGAATTATTTCTAATCCTCTACGCCTCCTCCTAGATACTTTGTCGAGTAGTAGCCCCATTCCTTCTTCTTGCCGAAACTCCTAACCCCCCGTTCAGTTACCTGTTTCCTGAGCTTCTCAGCTTCTTTAGACGAGATTTCACCTCTCTTTTCGAGATACTCTATAACTTTCATCGCTTCGTCGTCGTCCTCGCATCTTCTGAGATAATCTATGGCCGTTGGCATGGTAGGCGCTCTAGGTCTTCTAGCCTCTTCCTCCACTCGATCCTGATCCACCCTAACCGCGTCTATAGATATGCTCATCTTCTTCTTCATCATCTCTCGGTAAAGGTTTGGAAACAATTTCTTGAAGGTCTTCCGATCAATCTCCATTCCTTTTGGTCCTCCTCACCAGTATCTCCGAACTCGATATTCCTGATTTGGCTGAGGGTTTAAACTTTTTGTCAAGGAATATATGGTGTTTTTAAGCTACTGGAAGGCCTGTAGATTTCCGCGTCTTTTCTTTCGAGAACCGCCTACCAAGTTTTCTGCAAAGATTGTCGAATGCCTCCATTAGATCCCATCCTTCCGCAGATATGGTAAGCAGTTTTCTAGGCATATATACTCTCGCCGTAATCCTGTAGAATACCCGCTTCCCGCCCCGCTTCATCCTTTTAACGTCGAGCATTACTTCGTCTATTCCACGGTGAGCTCCAAATCCTCTGCTCATAACCCTTGATAGCTTACTTTGAACTATTTCGAGTTCTGAGGGGTCTTCGAGATCCGGCAAGCCCACGATGTATATCCTCGGCTCCTCTATAACCTTGAATCTCAAGAGCACGGAAATTAGTTCCCTCGTAGTTATCACCCCTAAGGGGTGGGAGTTTCCCTTAACTACGCCGATATCTTTTCCCGTTTTCTTGAAGGCGTCTAAAACATGAGAGGCGGCTTCTTGGTAATCGAAAGTAAGCGGTGTTTCATCCATTATGCTTTTAACCGGTATGTTCCAGATCCTTATAGATTCTCCACCCCGCTCTCCTATAGTCCTGCTCTCGCCCGGCTGCAGAAGATTGAACACTATTTCCTTAGCGGTCACCACGCCCCTTAAACTCCCATCATCATCTACGACCATTAAATGGCTTATCCCGTGCTTATACATCTTCTTCCTCGCGGTCGATAGCTTGTCGTGTAAATGGGTGAGGGCCACGCGTTTTCTCATTAAGTCGCCGCATGGGATGTTTGAGAGGGTGGAGAAGGCCGGCATAACTTTTAGGATGTCTTTCTGGGAGATGGTCCCGAGTAAGTCTTTTCCGCGTTTAACGAGTAGCGCCCAAACCCTATTGCTCATCATGAGATCCGCGGCGGTGAGCAATGAGGCATCAGGAGAGATCGGAATGGCGCTTGAGGCGATTCTCCCGAGGGTTGCGCGTTCGGGGTTCGATACGCTTAGCAGGTCGTCCAAGGTTATGATTCCTAGACGGCTCCTATATTCCACAACCGCCTCTCGGGCTCCGGATTTCCGTAAACTCCCTATTAAGCTGGATACTTTATCAGTGGCTGAGAATTTTTGCGGGTTTTTATTCATGACCTGAGAAACTTTTCGAAGCGCGAACCTCTTCATTATTTAACAGTACTCCTATAAGGTGTTCTCAAAGATAGTATTTAAATGGAGCATCGAGATAACCCTCAGCGTATAACTATTTAGCGCTATCGAGGGCGACCGCCCCCGGAAAACGCGTTTTCCGGGATGAAAAGCTTGGAGGGGGACTCCTTTAATACTTTGAGCAACTCCTGTAATCGTAGACCTTTCTTTACGTCCCCGAAGATGTCGCATTTCGGCGGATTCAGATACCAATTGTGTTCTTTCAGGATTATCTCTGCCTCATTCCCGGCTCTGGTCTTCACCTTTATCCTCCACAGGCTTCCCTGTCGGAGGGTTTCGGGGACTTCTACCATGCCTTCCTCTATGAGTTCATAACCATTCTCGATTAATCTTTTCTTTATCGGCTCTGGATCCGTATAGTCGACTTCGATGTCGATGTCGCTCTTTGGCTTGATTATTCCACGCCAGATGCTTCCGACGAGCCTGGGATTAAACTCTCTCAGGGCTCTCATAATGGAGAGGGCTTCTCTCCGCAGCTTCTCAAGTCTACTCCAATATTCATCGCCTTCGATGAGGAGGGCGTATTCGAGGAGTTTGACCGCTATCTCGGAATTACTCGGGAGGGTAGTCGTGCCGATAGCTTCCGCTGCTATCTTCTTCGCCTCCAAATATTCTTTACATGATCCATGGTATAGGAGCTTAGCCGCCTCGAGGGCTACGGATTCTCTAACCCGCCGGGATCTCGCTCTCCTGCTCAGCGGGCACCTCCTCCACCTTAACTTCCACCTCTGGTCTCTCTCCGCTGTAAACCCACTCTGGTATCTTTAGGACCTTGCTTTTAATCACCCCGACGTGGCGGAGCACCGTTATCTTCTTCGCCTCCTGATATATGTCTGAGGCCGTCTTCCCGAGGACCATTTCTTGGGCGAGCTGGGCGAGGGTCAGCTCCTTGGCGGCGTTTTCGAGGACGTTCTTCATCACTTTCCTTATCATCCTCGCCTTCCAAGAGTGTTTTCCTATCCTCTTTAACGTGAAGGCCGTCGCTTGAACGCGGAGCTGGAAGCCGTCCTTCGTAACCAGATTCACTATCATATCGATCCTGCTGGACCCCCTCCTGACGAGGCTCCTCACGAACTCCCGGCCGTATTCATGGCCATAGAAAACCGTCTCCGCGACAGCGTCCTTGACCCGGACTATCTTGAATTTTATCAATAGGTATTGTTTCGAGAAGTCGCCGGTTAGGGTGTAGAGGCTGACCCAGAGCGTTCTGCCGATAACCTGATCCGGGCTCACCGCCCAAGTTGTCCCTATCTCCTTGTATCCGAAGTACTCCGGCGAATAGATCGTATATACGGTCTTCGGGGCGCGCTTCTCAGGTCTAGGCTTTCTCGACATCCTCCATGCGAGAAACACCCCATAATAAGAGGTTTTCCCGGACGTGAAAGTTTTATGCCATAAAACTTTTAAACCGCCCCCAAAACCTACTAACCGAAAAATGCGGTTCTGGACAGGTCCTGTTTTAATTCTCTTGTTCGGTCTCCTACTGATAAGTCAGGTGGCCTCCGTTGAGAACCCGGTTAAGGTCGCGGTCACCATGCCTGTCTTAGGAGCGATTGTTGAAGAGGTCGGCGGAGAGTCCGTCCAAGTAGTTTCATTGCTCCCGCCGAATGTCGATCCGCATAGCTATGAACCCGGGGTGGAGGCCGTTTTAGGATCTATTTCCGGTGCATCGTTGATAGTTATGAGTGGGCCATCTCACCTTCCCCTAGAAGAGAAGGTTAAGAGGCTCTCGGAAGAGGAGCTCATCAAGATACCGATCTTAGATTACCGAGATTACGAGGCCACTGGATTGTTACTCCTCAGCGTTCCCGGAACCGGGGCCACAAATCCCCACGGCTACATCTTCTCCTTCTCAGGCCAAAAAGCGATAGCCAAAGCCTGCGCGGCGAAGCTTGAGAGAATAGATCCCGCCAAGGCGGATTACTATGAAGAGAATCTTGGAAGATATCTTCGGAGACTCTCTACCTTGGAGGAGAGGGTCAAGGCCATGGGCATAAGTGATATGAAGGTGATAATCGGCGGCCCAGACTTACAATACCTCGCTGAGGACCTCGATTTGAAGGTAGTCGACATGATAGTTAAGGCCCATGGAATCGAGCCGTCCACGCAGGATCTCTCAAAGATGATTAACTCGGTTAAGGAGGGAGAAGCCGATGTGATAATTCTGAGCGATATCGAGGTGAGCGAGAATTCAGCATTACTCGGGGCGTTGAGGGAGAATAAGATCCCATACATAATTGTCCCTATACGGGAGTTGACGGAGGATCCCGAGCTAATTCCCCTCGTAACGGCGTCTTTGCTGAAGAGCAGCCTAGAGGGGGAAGTCGTCGGGGCTAAGGCGTCCGGCGGGTTCTTGGATATGATCACCGTGCCCTCTCTCGCGGCAAACCTCGTCCTCTTCATATTGAGCATTCTATTGTTGGTTAAGGTGAGGAGATATGCCGGCTGAAATCGACGTCCATCAGGTCTCATATAGCTTCGGCCCGAAAATGGCGTTAGAAGACGTGACCTTCCGATTAGATTCCCCGTTCTTCTGCGTGGTGATGGGGCCGAATGGGGCGGGGAAGACGACTATGCTGAAGCTCATGCTCGGACTGCTTAAACCCATGAGGGGCTATATCAGAGTCTTGGGATATGATACGGTCAGGGATTCTTCGATTATTAGAAAGTTCGTCGGATATGTTCCTCAAGTAGTGAACGTGGATTATCACGTCCCAGTAACAGTCGAAGAAGTAGTAGCTATGGGCGCTCTCTCCAAGGACATCCCACCTAGGATACTGACGAAGAGTATTAGGAAAAAAGTTGAAGAGGTTTTAGAAGTAGTCGGTTTAGAAGACTCATCTTCGCTATTCACCGAGCTAAGCGGCGGCCAGAGACAGCGAGCGCTTATTGCGAGAGCCTTGATAAGCGAGCCAAAACTACTATTGCTGGATGAGCCATATTCGATGCTTGATTTCGATATGAAATGCGAGATAGCTGAGCTCCTCTACAAGCTCCATAAAGAGCGGGGGATCGACGTATTTCTAGTCGCGCATGAGCTCAGCCCATGCATCCACTTAGAACCAACGGTGATCTTGCTTAATAAACGGGTCTATGCCGTTGGAAAGGCGGGTGAAGTCCTTAGGCTTGAGAATCTGAAGAAAGCCTATCCAGGATTAACCGAGGTGCCAGCAGGCTTTATTCTAGGTGAGGATCATGCTTGAACTCCTTACCCTAACTTATATGCTGGCGGTGGCCGGCGGGGTCTTAGTCGGGGCAATAAGCCTCCCCTTAGTATTGTCGAGGAGCACACTCTTCGCCCTCACCATGACCCACTCAGTTCTCGGCGGAGCCATCCTAGGAATATACCTAAACTCGGTCTTTAACCTCGGCGTGCCGGTGCCCATGGTCGCGACTTTAACCGCGTTGGTTCTCTCGATTCTCGCGGCGGAGCTCTCCGAGAGGATATTCTCAGAGGACGTCGCGATAGCCCTGACGGTTACGATCGCGACGACGATCACGATAATATTCAGTTACTTAACAATTCAGATATCTTCGACCGGGCTATCCGAGGCTTGGCTCTACGTTGCAGGGACATCCGCTATAGCGACCGTAGATGATTTAGTTAGGATGGCGACAGCCGCGATTATAGTTGCCCCTCTCATACACCTAATCTCTAGGGAGCTCAAGTACATAGCGTTTGACAGGGATGGGGCAACAGCGATGGGGCTAAACGTCCGGGTTTACCGATATCTCTTCTTCAGCTTGAGCGCGCTCGCCACATCGACGCTCGCATCAACCCTCGGGGTCCTAGCGACCCACGTCCTCCTAGCGGTGCCGGGAGCGGTTGCGATAAGATTTGGGAAAAAGGGTTCCCTCACGATCTCCTATGCAGCGGCTGTCGCCCTCGCCTTAACGGGGTATCTGGCCGCCCAATTGCTAGGAATACCGCCGAGCGGCGGCATAGGTCTTGTTTCCGGAGTGGTGATCTTGGGGTTGGTTTTGAGACATGAGCGGCGTTAGTGATCTGACGGTTCGAGAGGCAGAATATTTGGTGGCCGTTTTCAAGTACTCTAGGAAGAAGGGTTATGCGAGGCAATTTGAGGTCCTAAACGAGTTGAAGGTGGATAAATCGACGGCGTCTTTGATGATCAAGAAGCTCGTGAAAAAGGGTTATCTGACCCTGAGGAAAAGAGAGATCATGCTGGCGGAGAGGGGCCGGCGGGCGGTTAAGGAGATCTTATGGAAGCACGGGGTGCTTGAAAACGCTCTTGTCAAATTGGGCGTCTCCTCAGAAGAAGCGTGTGCGGTGACGTGGGAGATATCGAATAAAATTCCGAGAGAAACGGTGGAATGTATCTGGATAACGCTCGGTAAACCGGATACCTGCCCTTGCGGATACCGCTTCCCCTCCGTGGATCAAGAAGTTGATCTGGAAAAGTTTGAGGTCTGCTTAACCTATAGAAAGCGTTCACCTACCTGTGACCTTTAAGCATCTTAAGACGAGGAGGCTCATCGAGATTATATCATCTAGTGTTGCCAGAAGGGATCTTACGGGTCTATTGCAGAGAACCTTAAAGATGACAGCATCTCCCTCTTGACGCATCTCTATACTCAGTCCTCTTGGAAGGGGTTCATTATCGGGAGCCAGCGACTTCATCACTAACTCAGCAATCCTTTCATTCACGAAATGCATCGTTAGTTCCGCTTCCATAAAAGTGCCGTCGCTCGACATCGATGCATTACACCTGGTTATTCGCTAATTTCCTCATCTATTATTCTATCCACTTCGAGGATGAACAAGGTCTTCTTAGTTTTCGGGATATTCGCGCCAGCAGCTACATCGTGGCCTCCTCCTCTCCCACCGACGAGGGCGGCCGCCTTAGAGATCAATTTTCCCAAGTTAAGACCTCTATCGATCAGGGATTTGGGAGTTCTCGCAGAGACTTTTATCGAGTCCTCGGAATGAGCTAATGCCAGGAGGATTCTATCTTCTCCTTGGATGCCGATTGAGGAGAGCATGGATGCGACGGAGCTTATCAGCCGGTCATCTATTACGTTCCCTCCATCAATGACTAATACGTTTTTGAGTTCCTGCCTGTTCTCCTCCCTCATGGCGTACTCCATGGCCTCCGCCATCTTCCGCCTATATTCCTCGAGGATCCCCTGCGCCTCTTCGAGCAGATTTCCTCTACTCCCCATCGCTATCGCTATTCCAACCCATTCTTTTCCGGTTTTTCCACACGCATTTAAGAGTGAGGCGAATTCCCTCGCGTCCCTCAGATAGGTCCAGGGCTCTTCTCTGACTAACTCGTATACTTTTCCGACGAGTTCCTTGGCTATGCTTGGGGGAAGTCCGAATGACGCAAGGTGCTTCATGATGCCGCTGTAGAGGAGCTTCTTCTCGTCCTCGCTCAGCTCGGTTAAAACCCTCCATCGGTCGTCTTCCTTCACCTTTATGCCTATGCTCGTTAAGAGGCTATATGCGTGCGCCTCATTTCCCGAGATCCCGACTATGAATGGGTTCATCGTGCTCGCGAGGGCTATGTGCAACGGCTTATAGCTCCTCCCATAGAAGAGCAGGTCATCCTCCACCTTCATCAACCCGTTATCGACGGCATCCTTCACGATCGCCTCATTAACTCCGTGAAGTCCCCTTTTATCCGAGCGGTCCTGCAAATCTCCTAGAGCCCCGACGACGGCTATCGGCGAGAGCCTCACATTCTCCTCGTTTAAGGTCTTTGCAACCAAGTATACGACTCCGGCTCCGCTGATTTCCGTGGCACCGTTGATTCCGTGGATATGCGGGTTTACGTGGAACAGGTTGTCATGCGGGGATCCCATCGGCTCATGGTGATCGAGTATGAAGATGGGTCTATCCTTGACGGCTTCGGAGATCTCCCCTAGGTACCCGCCTCCGATATCCGTCAGGATTGGGATCACGTCCTCTGGGAGGTCCCTTAAGGACTCGATGGCCTCATCTATGCCCTTCACAGATCTGGTTAGAAAGCTGGCGCCTTCTCGGAGGAGCATTACCGAGGCTATTGCGCCGGAAGAGAGTCCATCTGCATCGTTATGGCAGATCACCAAAAAGGATTTGCCCTTATTTATCAGCGATAGGAGTTCCTCTGATGCGCGTTTGATGTCCTCCAAGAAGCCGCGGTACCCAAGTTCATCGAGAGTCATTTACCCGAGGTAACCCCGACTATCGAGCTAAAATAGCTGACTGATAAGTCTACTCACTTGTACGCATAGGTCAGCTGCGGGGTCCAGTCCGCCGGGAGCTCGCCTATCCGCTTGTAGTATTTTACGAGCCTGTGGATCTTGGCCTCGACTAGCTGGAGCCTATGTCTGTTATATCTGTCCCCGCGGTGTTTGCTCAAGTGAACCCTCATCCTCCGGGCCTTCTCGAGGAGGTTAACCAAATCCTCCGGCACTTGGGGTAGGAGATCATGCTCCTTTAATATCTCCTTGATGCTCTTTCCCGTGATCTCCTTGACGAGGGGTATGCCGTGTTGATCTCGGAGGAGGATCCCTATCATGCTCGGCGGATGTCCCTCCTTGGCGTACTTGACGACTAGGGCCTCGACTTCCTCTGGGGTGATCTTAAGCCAAGAGGGGGGAGTCTTACTAATTGGACGCTTTGACCCCGATTTTCCCCGTCGCCGAGCATGCATCCGCGCCATGCTGAAGCCGAATTGGATTTCCGAAGGCCTCTATTTAAGATGATCTTCTCAAGGCCTGGGTCGATACATTATTTAGCTTCGATAAGGGGGAGACGGTTGGGCAGATGAGATCTGGGGAGGAAACGAGGCTCCTACGGGTCTTTATAGCTCTCTCCCTCCTCTCCCTCTTCGCAGACATAGTCTATGAGGGGGCCAGGTCGATAGGTGGGGCCTACCTGAATCTCTTAGGCGCGCCGGCGCTTGCCGCCGGGATCCTAGCCCTAGGCGAGTTATTGAGTAATTTGATGAGGCTTGCCGGAGGCTTCATCGCCTATAAAAGGCCGTCGGGGAGGGTTTACTGGGGCTTAATATTCCTCGGCTACGGTCTAAACGTATTCATCCCCCTTCTAGCGCTAACCGGGAGCTGGGAAATGGCGCTTCTCTTATTCTTCTTGGAGAGGCTGGGGAAGGGCGTTAGGGCGCCGGCGAGAGACGTCATCCTATCCGAGGTGACCGTGGGATTCGGCAGGGGAAAGGGGTTCGGAATCCACGAGCTCCTAGATCAGATCGGCGCGATAACGGGTCCATTAATGGTCTCGACGATAATCTTTCTCCGCGGCTATCCATCAGGATATAGGGAGGCATTTTGGATAATGTGGATTCCAACAGCCCTAGCCCTCTTAATGCTCCTATCGGCCATGATAATGTATCCAAAGCCTAAGGCGGTTACTAAGATAATGGAAGGAGGCGTTGATCGCAAACTAAGTAGCAGGTTCTGGGTCTTCATGGCGGGATCGATGGCCACCATGCTCGGATTCCTATACTGGGGTGTAATAGCATATTATGGCCAAGATGCGGCGAACGCGGGGCTAATAGCCGCGGGCGAGATTCCCATCTTCTATCTAGTGGCCATGGCCGTGGACGCCGCCGTCGCGGTTCCGATAGGGATCCTTTATGATAAGATAGGGTCTAGGTCGATAACCGTGGCCCCGGTTGCGGCGCTTTTGATCACGCCCGTGCTCTTCGGGTTCAGCGGCAGAGTCGGATTCTATTTAGCTGCGATGTTCTGGGGCTTGGCGATGGGCGTGGTTGAGACCATTATGAGGGCCGCGGTCGCCGATATGACTACGGTTGAGGTCAGAAGTCTCGCTTATGGTTTTTACTCATTCGGCATCGGGCTCAGCTGGATGATAGGGGGAACGCTCCTCGCATTCCTATATCAAATCGGCCGAGTGGATCTCATAATCGCGTTCTCGATCGCGGTCGAAGCGGTGGCCGCCATGATATTCGTCACTCTTCATAAGCCCGGTCCCCAATCCTTTTAAGCAAAGACGCGCATATACCACTCGCTGAGCTGTGAAGAGCGTCGGAACTTCTGACGGCTGATAATGACCTCAGCCGGATGATGTAGATAACGCTAAAAATACGTGAAGACAAGGTTTTCTGAATTCCATGATCGGGAAAGTAGATCTTTACATCTTGGTAGATGATCGAGAGAATTCGGAAAAGCCCACGCTGTGGTCTGAACACGGTTTATCAATTTTGGTTAGAGTTTTCCTGAAAGATGTGAAGTTAAACGTTTTACTCGACACGGGCACCAGCGGCAAAGCCCTTCTACATAACGCGTATGAAATGGATATAGATCTCAGGGACGTTGACGCGATAGTCGTCAGCCACGGGCATTACGATCACACGGGTGGATTGCTCGACGCGCTAAGAATAATCAATAAACCGACGGCGATAATCGCGCATCCTGATGCGTTGGCATTAAAGTATAGCGTTAAGCCGAAGTTCAGGTTGACGGGCTTACCTCATACCCTTGTAGAAATAGAAAAGCATGGTGGACGGCTCCTCATTACGCGGGATCGCGTTTTCCTAGTAGATGACGTCACGACAACGGGTGAGATAACGAGGATCACCGATTTCGAGAAAACTCCCGAATACTATCTGCTGGTTAGAGATGGAAAAGTCGTCCAAGA
>CAZAVQ010000014.1:0-10804 GCA_964488635.1 uncultured Nitrososphaeria archaeon | reverse complement strand
ATATATGTGGAAACTTCTTTGGCTTATGCGAAATGAGCGTATCGGCGGCGAAGAAGTTTGAGAATTTCCCAAGCTGGTTTGATGACCTGGTCCTCAAGGCCAGGATAGTCGATAATCGGTTCCCGGTTAAAGGCTTTCTAGTCTACATGGAGAATGGCGCTTACGTACTCGACGAGATAAGGCGGCTGCTCGAAAACGAATTAGAAAAAACGGGTCACAAGAAGATGTATTTTCCACTCGTCACTAGTGAGGAGCTCTTTGGAAGGGAGGCCGAGCACATAAAGGGTTTCTCTAAAGAGGTTTTTGTGATAGATCAAGGACCTGGAGAGCAGAAGTTGATAATTAGACCCACTTCCGAGACGATCATGTATCCCATGTTTAAGATCTGGATTAGAAGCCACGCAGATCTCCCACTCAAAGTCTATCAGAGCGTAAACGTCTATCGATGTGAGACGAAGGCCACTAGGGCCCTCTACCGTGTCCGGGAGATACCTTGGAATGAGGCCCACACGGTCCATGAAACTCCCAGCGACGCGGAGAGGCAGGTTAAGGAGGCCATGGAGATCTACCAAAAGGTGTTAAAGGTCCTTGGAATAAGCTATCTGATACTCAAGAGACCTGACTTCGACAAATTCGCCGGCGCGGTCTACTCCATAGCGTTCGACGCTTGGAACCCGGATGGAAAAGTAAATCAAGTCGCCACGATCCATAATCTGGGACGCAACTTCGCAAAGGCCTACGGGTTAGAGTTTGAGAAAAAGGATGGAAGCAGGGGCGTGCCCTATCAAACCTGTTACGGATTCGGCTTTAGCAGGGTCTTAGCGGCGATAATAGCCCAGCACGGGGATGATCACGGCCTCGTCCTCCCGCCGATAGTTGCCCCAACCCAAGTAGTCATAATTCCAATACCATTCAAGGGGCAGGAGAAGCAGATTTACGAGTATGCGGCGAAGATTAAGGAGCTCCTCTCCCCAAGGTGGAGAACGGTCCTCGACGATCGAGACGATATAACCCCGGGCGAGAAATTCTATCACTGGGAGCTCTTGGGAGTCCCCGTCAGAATAGAGATAGGGCCTAAGGAAGTGGCGGAATCCTCGGCGACTATAGCTAGGAGGGACACCTTAGAGAGGATGAAGGTCCAGCTCGATGAATTAGTGGAGAAGGTCGCCGAATTGATGGACGCCATAGCGTCAAATCTCCTTGAGAGAAGTCGGAGAATAATGATAAGCCTCATCTCCGACGCGAAAAACATCGATGAGATAAAGAAGATCTTGAAGGACAGGAGAATCGCGAGGGTAGAATGGTGTGGAAAAGTCGAGTGCGCAGAGAAGCTTAGAGACGAGGTCAAAGGAGAGATAAGGGGAGAAAGATACGACATAGCCGAAATGCCCGAGGGAACCTGCGTGATGTGCGGAGAAAAGGCCAAATACGTCGTATATGTCGCGAGGGCCTACTAATCCAACGATGATGCCGAGCCTCGACGCCTCAGAGATCCGAATGAAATAAATCACGCCATAGATCATAAAAGACCCATGAGGATCGTGGATCTCTCGAAGAAACTTTATCCTGGCAAGGAGCAGCGGCGATGCTTTATCTGGCGATTTACCTACGCCTCCGGGGAATACATGCATTACATCGACTTGGAATCCCACGTGGGAACCCACGTTGAGGCCCCCTCACATTATATACCGGCGAGATATGGAAGGCCCGCGGAAGATGTCTCGGAAATCCCCTTGGAGAGGCTCATGGGAGAGGCAGTATTCTGGAATTTATCAGGGGTGGAGAAGGAGAAGGTGTTAAAACCTGAAGACGTCGGGGTTGAGATAAAGGAGGGAGACATACTCCTCGTGGGAAACAGTCCTTATCGGGGGCGAGAGCGTCCGCAGTTCTCAGAGGAGCTCATCCGCTGGCTTGTCGACAAAAAGATAAAGCTCATAGGAGTGGACGACTCGGTTATCATCACTCCGAGGAGCCGAGAGGGCCTCCCCGAGAAGCTCGAAGACCTGATAGAACACGAGCTATTCCTAGGAAATGGCATACCGATAATTGAGCAGTTAACGAATTTGGATAAGCTGAGGAGGGAGCGGTTCCTCTTCATAGGATTTCCGCTAAAAATCTCCGGCCTTGATTCCTCTCCGATAAGGGCCGTGGCGATAGAGGACGCAAAACTAGCTGAGGTAAGCGAATAACCGGCTCAATCCAATTAACGTTCCAACTATTCTTTTATCTCGCTATCTCCTCTAAGGTCCTACCCTTGGTTTCCTCCCCGAATACCGCGACCACCGAGCCCGCAGCTAAGTGAACTAGGGCAAAGACGAGGAACGCGTAGAACAGCTCCCCACCGCTTACCGCAAAGAGGTATCCCGTGAGGCTGGGCGCCGCAATACCCGCTAATCTACCTATACTCGCGGCTGCACCAGATCCGGTGCCTCTTAGCTCAGTTGGATAGAGTTCGGGGGTATAGGTGTAGAGTCCGGCCCATGCTCCGAGGTTGAAGAAGCTTATTACTCCGCTGTATAGGAGTATGAGGTTGATGTCTTGAGTCGTCGAGAGGAGGAAGGAGGCCACACCCGCCACCACGAGGTAAACCGCCAGGATCCCCTTTCTCCCGACCTTGTCGAGTAGGAGTGCCGCGCTGTAATATCCTGGAACCTGGATTAGAGTTATCACCAAGACCCAGAAGAGTGATTTGACTATTGTGAAGCCCAGCCTAGTCGAGTAGATATACGGCAGCCAGATGAATATCCCGTGATAGGTATACACGAGCGCGGCCCAGAGCATCCACAGAATCAGGGTTCTCCTGAGATAGTTGCCCGTGAAAAGCTTTCTTAAGCCGATCTTCTTGGGGGCGGCGGGCTTGATCTCCAACCCTTCCACATCTTCGACCAGGCCATATCTCGCGAAGACCCCCTTAATCGCGTCAACCCTCCCCCTCTTCTCAAGGAATCTCAGGGACTCGGGTAAATAGGCGGCGAGCAAGGGAATTAAGATTAACGGGATGTATGCGGCGTTGAATGCGGCCCTCCAACCGTATTGGGGGATCAGGATGTATCCGAAGAAGACGGAGAGTATCACCCCGTATACCCAAGAGGTCTCAACAACGCCGACAAATCTCCCACGATAACGCGCAGGCGGGTACTCGCTCATGTAGACGCCTGGGAGCGGGAGCGTTCCGCCTAAGCCTATTCCGGCTATGAACCTGAGGGCGGCCATGATCTCGTAATTCGGGGCAACTCCGCAGAGACCCGTAAAGAGCGATCCGAGAAACAGCATAATCATCATCGTGTATTTTCTTCCAATCCTATCCGCTATGAAGCCACTTGAGAGCGCGCCGATGAACATTCCAACATACCCATAACTGCCGAGTATTCCCGCGGCGGTGGAGTCTAGACCCCATTCCTGGGCTATAGGGCGGAGAGCGACGGCTATGAGCATGACATTCATCGCCGTAAATCCGTAGACGAGGCAGGACAGGGTTAATAGGATGAAGTGGAATCGCCTGAGCGGCTGTTTTTCCAAGATCTCGATGACGCTCATCGCCTTCACCATCCAATATATCCTGAAATCCTTAATCCGGTATCAGAGAACCTGCTTATTTAAGTTGTGATGAACTGATCTAGGAATCTAAGCCTCTTCGCGGGATGCGGATGTGTGCTGAAGAGCTCCATGAGAATGCTCGGCTTCTCCCGCTTAATCGCCTCGATGAGTTCGTCGACGCCTCCATAGCCCCTAACCGCCATCTCCGGATCCGAGATGAAGAACATCTTCAACTGGTTATAGCTCTTCCTAACGGACCTCGGAACCCTCCCGGAGACCGCCATGATCTTGACCAGTCCCCGCTGCAGGTTCTTCGCGCCGTTCTCGACCGTGGTCGCGGAGTGGGCGTCGGCGTAGTATTCCCTGAGCCTGCTCATGTAGAAGATGAATAGGTTGAACAGGTAGCTCAACACTATCAGGAGCATCCCCATCAAGATAACCAATCCCGCGCCTCCCCCTTCCTCCCGGTCCCCATATCCACCGAACCAGCCCGAGAGGTAGAGGCTGTACCCGATGTAGTATATTATGGCGGGGATCAGGCTTATCATCATCATTAAGATGACGTCCTTGTGCTTGAGGTGGCCTATCTCATGACCCACAACGGCCTCAACCTCCTCCCTATCGAGGTGCCTGAGAAGTCCCCTAGTAACGGCGACCATATTTCCAGTCAACGGGCTTCCATAGGCGAAGGCATTCGGGATATCTATCTCAGCGAGCATCAGCTTCGGAGGCTTCTCCAGCCCGCTCCTGGCCGCGATCTTCGCAACTGCCTCTTGAAGCCATGGATACTCTCCGCGCTTGAGTTCCCGGACCCTATAGATCGCGTTTATTAGATATGGTCCTACAAGCCACTGGAGGAAGTGGAATGCGACGACGAATCCGAAGACCCCGTAAATACCATAAATGGGCATCCCCAAGTACAGTAGGATTGCCATTAAGACTAGGGTCGCGATCCCGGTTACAACGGCCCAGACCCCGATCATTGACAACCTGAGCCTCAGCATCGAGACACGCGCCCTCTCGGGAATCCGCCCACCCACAGGAGCCTCCGCCATGATCCCTCCTGTATGGGGACTAGCCGCACCATCTAATTAACTTTAGAACAAAAACCACGGCGATCTTCAGAAATTCCGCCGCTGGCCTGGGAAAATGAATATTTATTTCTTCCCTTTATGTAAATGTGGCGGTGAACTGGGTTCGTGGGAAAGGAGGGATTGAAGGTATTATGAAGCCCGAGCATGTAGCGTTTTTCGAGGAACCTAAGCCGCCGCTACCGGGAAAGATCCTATTCGAGGCCCTGACCCCGCCGAGGGAGATAGTCCTCGCAGTCAACCCTAGGGTCACTTTAGAGGTGATCGAAGGCGTCTTGAAAGCGGCGAAAGAGAGTGAGAACGTAGTCATCCTAGAGCTCGCCCTATCGGAGATGAACCTCAAGGGAGGGTACACCGGGATGACTCCGAAGGTCTTCGCGGAGAGGGTGAAGAAGGCCGCCGAGAACGTGGGCTGGTATGGATATGTCCTGCACGCGGATCACGTCGTAGTGAAAAAGGGAACCGATGAGGAACTCGAGAACGTGAAAAAGGAATTGAAGGCCAGGGTTGAAGCCGGGTTCACGAGTTTCGCCATAGATTCATCCCACCTCTTCGACCTGACAAAAGATACCGTTCCGGAGCAGCTCAGGCGGATAATCGAAACCGGGACCGAGCTCTTCAACTATCTAGACGAGTTGATCGGGCACAGGGATTATGGACGCGAGGGCGAGGTAGGTGAAATAGGTAAAACCGAGCTCACAGAAGTCTCAGAAGCCCTCTACTACGTCGAAACCATGAAGAAGAACGGTATAGACCTTCACTGGCTCGCCATAAACAACGGATCGAAACACGGAGTATCCGTCGACGCCGAGGGAAATGTAATTCCCCAACTCGGAATCAACATAAAGAGAACCGTCGAAATAGTTCAAGCCCTATGGGATCATGGATTTAGAACGAGGGTGGCCCAACACGGAATAAGCGGGACACCGCTACACCTAATTGCCGAGAAGTTCCCGAAGGGGATGATCAATAAGGGAAATGTGGCGACATATTACATGCTCACAGTCTACGATATACTGAGGATCTACGAGCCGGAACTCTACCAAAGAATTCACAAATGGGTGATGGATAAATTTGGAAAAGAAGGCGTCCCAGAAGCCGAGGTGTTCGTGAAAAACTCTAAACACGCCCTTAAGGAGTTCTTCCAAGAATTCGACAGAATAAGCGATGAAACGAAGGAGGTAATCCGAGCTAGAGCATATGCGGACACACTACTACACATGAAAGCCTTTGGAATGGAGAAGACCGCGAAGAGGGTTTACGACTATATTAAGGAGAATAAGATAAAGTATTGGTGATTTCCAAAAATCTTCACATATTTTTATCGATAAAAATTTCGGGGAATTTTAATAAAATATTTGGTGAGGATTTAGAAGTCCTCTTTTATGATAGTCTTCCTGCCGTTCGCCCTACATCTCTGAACAGCCTTGTTAACGAGTTCTCTTACAACGGCATCTAATCCCTCAAGGGCGTCGGAAGCCAATCTCATTCCCTCAGGAAGCAGTTCCCTGACTTTAGATTCAACCACTATTCGCTCACGTGCCATGGCTTCTCACTTATATTTACCCCGTAAACCCTGCTAATTTAGGTTTATGTCGGCTCTCTGGGCGGAAATAACGGGGTATCGGAAAGATATATAAAGAGAGAATCCGAGGAGATCGCTAATACATCCAGTCCTCGATCTCTTTACATCATTTGGTTGTTTCCAGTAATCGCTATTAAGTTTCATGTGGGAAGGGTTAAAGTCCAAAAGAAGAGTTATAATTGTTGGTTGATGCCCGATGGTTAAGCCTCACATATTCAGGGCATACGACATCAGGGGAGTTTACGGCGAGGATCTAAACGAGGAGGTAGCCGAACTAATCGGCCTCGGATACGGAACTTTCCTCGGAAATAAAGGCAAGCTCGTGGTAGGAAGAGATGTGCGGCTCAGCGGAGAGGCTCTAGCAAACGCCGTTGCACGCGGGCTCTCGAGGGCTGGATGCGATGTCTTGGATCTCGGAATGGTCACGACACCCATGGTCTATTTCTCCGCGATACACTTCAAGGTCGATGGCGGGGTCCAGGTTACGGCGAGCCATAATCCACCGGAGTGGAATGGATTCAAGCTCGTTAAATCCGGTGGGGCTACGTTGTCCGCCGGCGCGGGAATGGAGGAGCTCAAAGACATAATCCTGAATAACCGGTTCAAAGAAGCGGAGAAGAGGGGTAGGATCGAGAAGGTCGACGCGCTTACACCCTACATCGATTTCATCGCCTCTAAGTTCCATTTGGACGGAGATCTCACAATCGCGGTAGACTACTCTAATGGCGCCACGACGATTCCGCTCCCAAGGATCGCGGAAAAACTCGGATTAAAGATAAAAGCGATAAACGATGTCCCGGATGGAAGGTTTCCAGCACATCTGCCCGAGCCGAATGAGGAGACGCTCAAAGGTCTCCAGAAATTCGTGGTAGAAGTTGGGGCGGATTTCGGAGCCGGGTTCGATGGAGACGGCGATCGGGTGGTCTTCGTGGATGAACGGGGCAGGATAGTTCCAGGCGACATCACCTTGGCAATCTACGTCAAACACCTCGAAAAGAAGGGAAAAGTAGTCTTCGACGTATCCAGCAGCAACGCGCTAAGGGAGATAATACTGGAAGTGGGTTGTGAGCCGGTTGAGATGAGGGTTGGCCGTGCTTTCATCTTGAATGCGGTGAGAGAACAGAACGCCGTGATAGGCGGGGAGAAGAGCAACCACTTCTACTTCCCTGAGATCTGGGGATTCGACGACGCCATCTACGCGACCCTCCGAATGGCAGAGATAATCCTAAAGAGCGGCAAAAAGCTTTCAGAGCTCGTCGACGAAATCCCCCACTATCCATCAACCCCGATAAGGACCTATGAATGCGCAGATGAAATAAAGTGGGAAGTCGTCAAGGAGATCGCAGAGCAGTATCGCTCCCGCGGCTTGGAGATAAACACGATAGACGGCGTGAAAGCATACTTTGAGGATGGATGGGTTCTAATAAGACCGTCCAACACGATGCCTCAGATAAAGATGACCGCTGAGGCGAAGACCGAGGAAAGGTTGAAGAAGATAGTAGGGGAAGCCGAAGACCTGATCAAAGCCACCATAAAGAAGCTAGCATCCGGGCGGTAGATCGCAATTGCAGCTGAGGGTAGCCGTCATCGATAGGGAGAAATGCGATCCGAAAAAATGCAGCCTACAGTGTATAAGGTTCTGTCCAAGAGTTAGAAGCAACGTCGAGGCAATTAAACTCGGGGAAGATGGTTACCCCGTAATTATCGAGCCACTTTGCATAGGATGCGGTATCTGCGCTGCGAAGTGCCCCTTCAAGGCGATAACGATAGTTAATCTCCCAAGAGAACTTGAAGGGGACCTAATCCACCAATATGGCCCGAATGCGTTTAGACTTTACAGGCTCCCCTACCTCGAGCCTGGAACAGTGATGGGTTTAGTGGGGAAAAACGGCGTGGGGAAGACGACGGCCCTCCAGATCTTGGCCAATTTCCTGAAACCGAATCTCGGTAAACTCGAAGGTGAGGTGGATTTCGAGGAGATCGCGAGGCAGTTTAGGGGGACTCTCGTCCAAGACTATTTCTCGAGGATAGCGCAGGGAGAAATCAAGATCAGCTACAAGCCACAATACATCGACAAAATCCCAAAGATCGCGAAGGGAAAGGTCGGGGAGATCTTGAAGAAGATAGCGAAACCCGATAGGCTCCAGGAGGTGATTCAAGCATTTGAGCTCGGCCACCTCCTCGATAGAGATGTCTCAGCCCTAAGCGGCGGAGAGCTCCAGAGGCTCGCCTTAGCGGCATGTCTCTTAAAAGACGCGAATACGTTCCTGATAGATGAGCCCTCGAGCTTTCTCGACATAAAGCAGCGGTTCAGGGCCGCGGCCGCGATAAGATCTATTCTGAATCGAGATGTCAGGGTTCTTGTCTGCGACCACGACCTCGCGGTCCTCGACTATCTCTCAGATAAGGTCTTCGTGATCTACGGTAGGGCCGGCGTCTTTGGAGTCGTCTCAGGACCCTTCGGGGTGAGAGAGGGGATCAACATCTTCCTAGAAGGATATATTCCGACCGAGAATGTCAGGTTCAGATCCGAGAAAATAGTCTTCCAGGCCAGGCCGCCTTCAAGCATGGAGGAGGCGGAGGGCGGGATCCCGCTTGAGTGGCCGGCCATGACGAAGAGTTATGACGGCTTCAGACTTGAAGTTAAAGAGGGGAGAGCGTATCAAGGAGAAGTCATCGGAATACTTGGGCCAAACGGCATAGGGAAGACTACCTTCATCAAGCTCCTAGCCGGGCTCGAAACCAGCGACGAAGGATACAAGTTGGAGTTCAAGTCCGTCAGCTATAAGCCTCAATACCCCGAGCCCAAAGACGTCATAGTTGAAGCCGCGTTGAGGGAAGCCGCTGGAAGCAAATTCGACACCGAGCTTTACTGGGGCGAGTTAATAAAGCCACTTGGATTAGAGAGGCTCCTCGACAGGAATATGAGTGAACTCAGCGGAGGCGAGCTTCAAAAAGTCGCCATCGCCGAGGCCCTCTCAAGAGACGCCGAAATCTATCTACTTGACGAACCGAGCGCTTACCTTGACGTCGAAGAGAGATATTTGATAACCAGGGTCCTCAGAAGGGTCACGAAAGATAAGAGGGCATACACCTTCTTGGTCGACCACGACCTCATGGTACTCGACTTCGGCTCCTCGAGGCTCATGGTGTTCACGGGAGAGCCGGGTAAACACGGCCTCGCGAATCCGCCGACCGATCTCAGAAGCGGATTTAACGCATTCCTCAAAGATGTTGGAATAACGTTTAGAAGGGATCCCGATACGAAGAGGCCGAGGGCGAATAAGCCGGGATCGCAGCTCGACAGGCTCCAGAAGAAGGAGGGTGAATATTATTACTTGGCGGCCTGAGCTAGGGAGAAGAGGATGGTGGATCTCTACATAAGCTGTTTGAAAGATATTCTTAGACCGGATTCTAGGAAAATCCTCATCTTCCTCTTGTTTTCATTCATTTGGATAGGCAGCGTGATAGAGAGCTATGTCAAGAATTTTGAAAAATGTTTAGGGGAATTCGCGGCAGCTTCTATAATATTTTCACGGATCTTCGAGTTCGCGGAGTTTCTCTAAGAGCTGTAAGATATCTGTCATAAAGATGTCGGGATTGCCTTCACGCTTCCTAGAAACCAACGCCGTTTTCATTCCGAGCTCCTTCGCTGGTTTCACCTCTATTCGCCATCGATCGCCGACGTAGAGAACTTCTTCAGGTCTCAGATTGAGTTGGTTCAATATCTTCAGATAGCCGTCTGGCATGGGCTTCGGCTCCGCGTCATCCGAGGTAACCACGATATCGAAATCTTCGAGATCTAGGCCGAGTGCGTTTAAGACTAATCTAGCTAGTTCCCTGCTCGAGTTCGTGTGGCATCCCACCTTAAACTCCATCTCCCGGAGTTTGTTCAACATGTCCTTTAGTTCTGGTCTAGGTTGAATCGACTGACTGGGGTCGAGCTTCTTTACGAGTTCCTCGTAGAACGTCCTCCGATCTATACCTATCTCCTTTAAACCGAGACTCACGCTGCCGAACTTCGACCTGATCATCTGATATAATTCAAAGGCCCGCTCCCATGAAGTCGAGAGTAGCTCCGAAATCACCTCGCACATGGCATCGACCAATTGCTTGACGTATTCCCTTGATCGATAAAGTGTCCCATCGATGTCGAAGATTATCGCCTTAACCCTCAACCCACATCATCATCAAAAGAGAACCTTAAGTAATTTCCTGAAACATCGGCATGCCGAAGGTGCCTGATAGGGTATAACTTATCAAAAACCTCATACAAAAAATTTCGGTGATCGCCAATGGCTGTCGAAGCGGCCGTCGCCAGCGCAATGGATCCGATCCTGCGGGCGATCGTGACCATCAGCGTCCTCATCTTCTTCGCAAAGATCATGGCCAGCGTGTTCTCTAACATGAAGCTCCCCGCGGTTTTAGGCGAGCTCATCGCCGGCGTGGTCTTTGGACCCTACGCACTCGGATCAGGGATAATAATTTTCGGCGAGCCATTGGTCGTGCTCAACGAGTATGTGGACGCGTTCGCTGAGATAGGGGCTATAATGATCTTGTTCTCGCTGGGGGTCGAGATGGGTTTAACGAG
>CAZAVQ010000013.1:0-11379 GCA_964488635.1 uncultured Nitrososphaeria archaeon | reverse complement strand
TTCCGATAATCTTTATGTCGATTGGAGACGCGGTAACCGGCCTCTTAAGAAACGCGATGTTCAAGAGGAGGACGAAATCTTGGTGGGGCAACCTAGCCATGGCCTTGACGACGATCCCGATAGGCGCCGCGATTCTAGGAATCCCCGGAGCCATAACGGCTTCGATCTGCAGCTTCGTAGAACACTACGAGTTCGGAGTAATAGATGACAACATAACCGTTCCGTTAACCGCGTTATTGCTACTCGTCGCCCTAACCCACGTCTTTAACTTCTAAAAATAAGAACCCACCATGTCCAGCGCCTTCCATAATTACTCTATGAGAGGACCTTCCTGAACCTCGGGCTCCCAACAGCATATGCTGTTACGGCTGAGATCACCGATGTATAGATTATCACCTGCGTTGCTAGTTGCTCGACAAGTCCGGCGAAGCTGAGACTGTAAGTAGATAAAACACTTGCTAAAACCGCGGCCGCCAACCCTCTGCCACAGAGAAAAGTCATCGAAAACTTGTCAATTCGGGAGACACGAGTCTTTATACATATTATCATGGTTGAGAAAAATCTCGCAAATATCAAGATGGCTGTTAGAAGTAAGCCCATAAAATACGTCGCCGCGTCTGGAACGTAAAATATCATTCCGAGAAAGGCGAAGAAATACGTCCTCATCAAAAAAGATAGCTGGGCGTAAAACTTTTTCGAATACCACCTCAATGAGGGCAATCTATCCTCGGGCTTTTCTTCCGCGACCTCGGGTTTTCCCTCGGAGACCCTTTGGAGGGCGGCCTTCCAAGTTGAGAATAATGCAATGTTTTTCAGGCTTATTCCGAGTATAAACGTCGTTAAAGCTCCACTACCCCCAGCCTGCTCCGAGGCGGCATATATGAAGATCACCAACCCCAGCACCAATACATCCCCATAAGGACGTTCCTGAATACCTGGGAGAAGTTTGGATATGAGAAATGCCGCGGTCACCCCGATTATGCCGCTTATAACGAGTGCGCCCACGATTTCCCTTGAAATCATTTCGGGGCTCACCATGGATTCTGGGAGGACTATGACCCTCAGGAGGAGCATTACGATCACTATTACGACTCCATCCGTGAGAACTGACTCGATGCTCAGCATATTCCTGGCAAAGGGGCTTACCTTCATCCTAGAAACCAGGGGGATTATCACGGCCGAACTCGTCCCACCCACCATCACGCCTAACAAGGCGCTTTCGATAAGACCCCAAGCAAAGAGCTTCACAAAAACGAGGACCGTAAATACCGCGGATAATGTTACACCGAGGAAGGCATAAAGTATGGCTCTCGGCGCCTCGGAGAAACCCTTAGACAAAGGAAAATTGATCCCGCTCTCAAAGAGAACAATCGCCAAGGTCAGCGCTGCGAAATAGGGGGCGAGAGACATCAGCGGCTCCCGCGGGAGGATATGCAAAATCGGGCCGAATAATGCGCCGAGAAATATGAGGGCGAGTATATCGGGGATCCCGAATTTCTCGTGAACTATATCCGCTATGAAGCCTATGATCAGAATTCCGGCTCCGATTAGGAGGGCTAAGGAGGGATCCAAGAGACTCGTTAATCAGCGAAGTAGCGGACTAATTAAGTTACCCTTTAGGCCAAAACCCGCAAAAAACTAAAGATTAATGCGCGGCGGGAGGGATTTGAACCCTCGAGGCCCACACGGGCCACAGGCTTTCCAGACTACTCCAGGCCTGCCCCTTACCAGGCTAGGGTACCGCCGCCGATTTCGGCTTATAGCGCGGCGATATTAAAACCATTTTTACCCGGTTTTTCTCTTCCCGCCTTTCCATATGGATGGATAGGTTCCGCGGGGCATGATCACCCGCTCCGTGTCGACGGCGATTCCGCGATCTTTCTCGATTATCTCCTCTGCGTCCATCCTGCTTTTGCCGAGGGCGACCAACTCCCCTTTTAAGGTCATCATGGCCACGATTTCCCCCTTTTTAACGGAGTCTTCGAGTTTCGCCACGCCGCTGACCGCGAGATTCGCCCCGTGGCAAATGGCGTCGACCGCCGTGTCCAAGAGATAAATTTTCGACAGGTGTTTGACCGCCTCCTCGATAGGTCTCAACAGCGTTCGCAGCTGTTCTTCGTCCCCTCGTTCGTGATATTCTTTCAAGGCGCCATACAAGTCTATGAGCGTGTGGGAGTCGGATTCCGAGAACGGGCCCGCCCTAGTCCTCCGAAGCTCCTGCATATGCGCTCCGCATCCCAAGTATAGTCCCATGTCGTGGCAAAGTTTCCGTATGTAGGTTCCGCCGGAGCACGCAACCTTCATGAGCACATTTCTTCCATCCCTCTCAAGTAGCTCTATCCTATAGATCGTCCTAACCCTCAGCGTCCTAGCCACACTCGACCTAACCGGAGGGACCTGATAGATTTCACCCGTGAAAAACCTCATGGCCTCCTCCAGCCGGTCATCTGATACGTCTCCATGAAGCCTCATAACGCAAACATATTCCTTTCCACCCTTCATCACCGCGCCGGCGCACTTAGTCGCGTCATTAACGAGAATTGGGAGAACGCCCGAGACCGCTGGGTCTAAGGTCCCGCCATGGCCGGCTCGCTCCGCGTTGAGCAGCTCCTTCACGGTAAACGCTATCTCATGGCTCGTCGGCCCACGTGGTTTGTCTATGTTTAGAATACATGTTTTGATGAGCCTCTCCATAGGTCTTCTATACGGGTCTTCACCGTATTCCGGATTCGATTCGGCGTCAATCCTAATCAATAACTTTCGCTCAACCTCCCAGGGAGGCTTCGTGAATTCGGCGATCATCCGGGTTTGAAATACTGTAACGGGGGCTAAAAACTATTTCAGGAAATGATCGCCTTTGGTTCGACCTCCGTCTTCTGCTTCATGTACTCTATTAGCCCCGCCTTCTCGAGAGCCTTCATTACCTCGTCGTCACCGGCGTTTCTCTGAATCTCGATTTTATGCGGAGTGAAGGCGAGGTGCGCTATATTGGCCTTCCTTCTCCTCACCCCCGTCAATTCCCTCGGACCCGTTACTAAGACGAAGTTCTTGTCGAGGACGTCAACTATAACGCATTTTCTACCGGCTTCGCGTCCAGCTACTTTCACGGCTATTCTGCCGATCTCTTCGATCATGGCGTCAAAAATTATCCTCAATTGAGTATTTTATCTTATCTCTGGAGCTTCGCGATGCTCAATATTTGATCGGGCTTTATCACGGATACGCCGGTGAAGGCGCCGACTATCTCTATTAGAATTATCCAATCCGGGTTTTTCAAGTTGACTTTCCTGTTCACCTTTTTCGCGGCCATCTCGATTATCTCAGAGCTTGAAAGCGAGGTATGCCTCTTTTCTATCGTTATCCTGAACGTGGCGTCTTCTGGGATTTTAGATGAAAGTCTCTCAACGACTTGAGAGATCCCCCCGACATTCGATTCAACAACCTCCTCTATCGGTATGAGCCTCATCAGGTTTCCAATCCTCCAAGGCTCCTCCCTAATTATCTCCTTAACCTTGCTTATGACCTCAAATGGGTCGAGATTGGTCTTCGCGGTTAAGAGCCCAGCCACGCTCGTCAAGGAGACTTGTGGAGACTCATCGCCGAGAGATCTTAGTAGGTCTTCGAGCTCTATCGCCGCTAAATTTTCCTGCCCCCTCGGAGTTGTTACTATTAGATTGAATTTCCTCACATTATGATCCAGAATTAATGAGTTAATATAAGTTAATCCGGATTGGGGGAGTGTTCCTAGATTTCGGGGACTATTCCGGGTATTCTCGGGAATGGTTGCACCTCGGCGACGTGCTTCGCCCCCACGAGATAGGCTATGAAGCGTTCCACTCCTAACCCGGCTCCGGCAGAGGGTTTGAGTTTACCTTCTCGAGCTAGGTCGAGCAGTATTTGGTATTGCTTCCGGTCTATTCCGTCTCTCTCAATCTTCTTTAGGATCTTCTCGTATTCGTATTCCCTCTCGGCTCCGGAGATCACTTCTCCGAATCCCTCTGGGAGGATCAGGTCGAAATTCCTCCACTCACCCGCTTCCTCATCCTCGTAATCATAGAACTCCCTTGGGATGTCGGTTACCCAAACGGGGTCCCTGGATTCTGAGGCTATCCTCTCCTGCCACTTGCTCCCATACTTGTCCTCGAGCTCCCTTCTTTTGTAGACTTTGAAGGGCGTTTCAGGTACATGGAGCGCCCTATCTAGGATTTCCAGCTCCTCTTTCATGGTCGATTGGATCACGTTTATCGATCTCGTTATGAGTTCCTCGTAGATCCTGAATATGTCCTGCATCTTCGCATAGGCTACCTCGACCTCGAGCTGCGTGAACTCGTAGAGGTGTTTCCCGGTCCTCGCCCGCTCCCTCTTCTCGATCCGGATGTTTGGAGAGAGAATGAAGAACTTCTCCGGCCCTAGGGAGACTAAGACCCGTTTATGGACGATCATGCTCTGCATGGTCCGCACGGTTTTCCCGTAGATCTCGACTTCCACCCGTTTCTCGATGCTGAAATCAGGATCAGGCCAGAGGGGGTCAGTGGCCTGGGAGAGGATTATCGGGAGAAACCAGTAGAAACCTTTACTGAGGAGAGAATCAACCATCGTCTTCAAAACCTTCGTCTGGATCCTGAAGATCGCGAGCCGCCGCTTATCCATGGGCTCCCGGAGCGAAAACGCTCCGGCAAAACCGAGTTCCTCCGCTAGACCTGTCATCTCGACCTGAGGAGCGCCTGCTCATATTTGTCTTTTCAACGGAATTTTCGTCAAAATGTTAAGATTTCACCAATTAAACCGCTCTTTTTCCGTCATTTAGTCGTCGGATGCCCTGAGCAGAGTTTGCGGAAAAGGGTTAATTTTCTGCTTCTAGGAGAATAGACCTGGTTTGGGGAATGCGGGAGCAGATGCGGGGTTTTAGGGAACTCACCAGAATAGGTGAGGCTTTGGAAAAGCTGCGGAAGGCGATTACCCATAGGATCGTGGATTCGGAGCCGGTAAGCCTAACGCTGGCAATCGGCAGGATTTGCGGCGAAGACCTCTATGCACCTTGGGATTACCCACAATACGATCGGAGCGCGGTGGATGGATACGCTGTAATCGCCGAAGATACCTTTGGAGCTTCCCCGACAAATCCCATTAAACTGAGAGTAGCTGCGAGAATAGAAGCGGGGATCGATATTTCCGAGTTACCTGAGATCAAGCGTGGAGAGGCCGCTGAGGTCTTAACCGGAGCGCCGATCCCTCCCGGTTCGACCGCCGTGATACCCGTTGAAGAAGTTGAGAGAAGGGGTGATGAAGTTGAGGTCCACTCCCAGGTTTATCCGGGCCAGAATATCTCAAAAAAGGGGGAAGATTTCAGGGCGGGTGAAGTGATACTCCATAGGGGCGAGTTGATAAAGCCCTGGCACATAGGCGTGGCCGCTTCTTTTGGGATGAACAAGCTAAGGGTTCTCCGAAAACCCAAGGCGGCCATATTATCGACGGGTGATGAACTCGTCGAACCCGGAGGAGAACTCCGACCAGGCCAGATCTATAACAGCACGAAGCCCATGCTCGCCTCCGCATTAAACACCCTCGAATGCAGCGTAGTCGACCTCGGGATCTCGCGGGATGACGTGGACGAGATCTCAAGGAAAATAGCCGAGGAAGCCGTGAAATGCGATTTAGTTATAGTTACTGGGGGGACAAGCGTGGGAGCCCACGATCTCGTTCCGGAAGCGATCTCAAAGATCGGCGAGGTGATAGTTCACGGTCTAGCCATGAGACCTGGGAAGCCCGCGGGCTTCGGCATCGTAGAGGGAAAACCTGTTTTCATGCTTTCCGGTTTCCCGGTCGCGGCCCTGATACAATTCCGAGTCCTCGTGATCCCGGCAATCGAGCATATCACCGGGTGCAAATTCGATCCCAGCCCTAGGATCCAGGGGAGGCTCACGCGAAGGGTTGTTTCACCGCCTGGAATAAGGAGCTTCATTAGGGTCAGGGTTTCGGAGATGGCTGACGGCGAACTCCTCGTAGAACCCTTAAGGCTCACAGGCTCTGGGATCCTCTCGACGCTTACCCGCGGGAACGGCCTTCTAATAGTTCCCGAGGAGCTTGAGGGATATGAGGAGGGGGAGGAAGTAGAGGTCGAGCTACTCTCACCGATAGTAGAGTCGGGGTGAGGGACGTTGAGGAAGATCTTCCACAAACTCGCATCACTAGACGAGGCCGTTAAGATTTTGGAGCAGGTAGTCTCGCCCATAGGAGTTGAGAAAGTCAATTTGCTGAACGCCCTAGGAAGAATTTTGGCTTCGGATATCCACGCGAGGGTTGATTCTCCTCCATTTGATAGATCATTAGTGGATGGATACGCCGTTAGGGCAGAAAATCTTTACCAGGCGGATGAAAGCAACCCCGTAAAGCTGAAGCTGATGGGATCTGTCGAAGTGGGTAAACAACCGAGAATTAAGATCAACCCGGGGGAGTGCGCTGAGATAGCGACCGGAGCGCCGATCCCGGCTGGGGCCGACGCCGTCGTGATGATCGAATATACGAAGAGGATCGGGGATGAAGTCCTCTTCTTTAGGGGGGTCAAGCCGGGGGAGAATATAGCGCAGACCGGATCCGATATCACGGCCGGAGACCTAGTGATGAGGAGTGGGAGGAGACTTACTTCCAGGGAGATAGCCGTCTTAGCAGCTCTTGGATACTCTGAGGTCGAGGTCTACAAGAAGCCGAGGGCGGCCATATTTTCCATCGGCGATGAACTCACCCCACCTTCACGCGAGCTATCCCCGGGGAAGATATACGACGTGAATTCGTACTCGATCTATTCCATGCTCCGAGAGCTGGGATTCGAGGCCGATTTTCTCGGAATACTCCCAGATGATTTCCAAGTGATCCGCGAAAAGATTTCAGAAGCCTTAAACGATTACGACCTAATCGTTACCTCGGGGAGCACTTCAGCCGGTTTGGGGGACGTAGTTTACCGGGTCTATGGGGAACTCGGAAGGATCCTCATCCACGGGATTAAGGTTAAGCCGGGTAAACCAACGGTAATCGCGATCTCACATGACGGCAAGCTCATGATAGGGTTGCCCGGGTTCCCGCTTTCATCGATGATGATCTTCACGGCGGTCATTAAACCCGCAATCCTCCAAATGATCGGTATAAGGAGCCGAGCCAGCGGCCTATCCCTCTCGGCCAAGCTTCCCTTCAGGGTAAACGTCGGCGGAAAAACATACCTCATACCTGTTCAACTAGTCGACAGCCCGAAGGGATTATACGCATATCCGAGGCTAGGTGACTCCGGATCAACCTCCGCGCTACTCGAGGCAGATGGATTCATCACCGTGCCCGAGGAGAAGCAATACTTGGAGAAGGATGAAGAAGTCGAGGTCGCACTCTTCAGGGAATTCAGGCCTCCTAGCATCTATATAATCGGAAGCCACTGCCCCGGAATCGACCTTCTACTCCAAGTAGCGGGGATAGACGACGCGAGGATAATCAACGTCGGCTCCTTAGGCGGGTGGATGGCGTTAAAGAGGGGTGAAGCGGATGTGGCTGGAACCCACCTCCTCGATGAGGAGACCGTGAAATACAACGTCCACATGCCGGCTAAGCTCGGCATAGAGAGTGAAGTCGAGATCTATGGCGGATATGTGAGGGAGATAGGTTTCGTGGTCGCCCCAGGAAATCCGAAAGAGATTGCGGGATTCGAGGATCTGCTGAGACGAGACGTAGTGTTCGTCAATAGGATTAAGGGATCCGGAATAAGGACCTACATCGACCTGCAGCTCAAGAAGATCGGGGTTGAGAATCCCGAAAAACAAATCAACGGATACAACTACCAGGCTAAGACCCATACCGCCGTCGCCGCCGCCGTCGCGCATGGCAGGGCCGATGTCGGAGTTGCTATAGGCTACGTCGCGAAGCTCTATGGACTGGAATTCATACCACTCGCCGAAGAACACTTTGACTTAGCGGTTAGAAAGGACAGGCTGTCAAAAACCTCTGTAAAGATCCTGCTCAAAAGTTTGGGGAGCCGGGAATTCGCCGATAGAATACGGGAGATGCCTCATTATAGGATTCATGAGAAAACTGGGAAGAGGATTTTCCCATAACACTTTTATATGCTGCATTGCATTCAAACGATCGTGGCCATGATAAACGGTTATATGAACAAGATAGCTTGGGTTGACCTCTCAGAGAAGAAGATCGAATATCAGGAAGTCGACGAAGACGATGCATTAAAATTCATCGGTGGAAGAGGGCTGGGAGGCAGAATACTCGTCAAGAACTGTGTAGGTAAGGACCCACTCTCTCCCGAAAACCTGCTGGTAATCATGACTGGGCCATTGACCGGAAGCGATGTCCCGATGGCCAATAGAATAGTGGCTATAACCAGGTCACCTCTTACAGGAGCCTTTGCGGACAGTCATTGTGGAGGATATGCTGGCCCGGCGTTAAAGCTTGCTGGATTTGACGGAATAATTTTAAGCGGCGCATCCGAAGAGCCCGTGTATCTCGTCGCAAAGAATGGTGAGCTAACGATCGAGGACGCAAAAGCACTCTGGGGAAAGACCACTTTCGACGCATATCGGTCAATCAGGAGAAAATATGGCACCACCGCAGTCTTCTACGGAATCGGGCCAGCAGGAGAAAATCTCGTCCGATTTGCAAACATAATGCACTTCAGCAGGTTCGCAACGGGTGGAAGGGCGTCTGGCAGGTGTGGAACCGGCGCCGTTATGGGGAGTAAGAAGGTCAAGTGCCTCGTATTTTTGGCGGATATGAGGAGGAAGCCGAAGCCCGCCAATAAAGAGGGATTTGGAAAGGCCTTGGCGGATGCTCTTAGGAAGATTAGGGAAAGCGATATTACGGGCCCGGGAAAGGGTGGGCTATCCGTTTATGGGACTGGAGTACTCGTCAACACCATTAATGAGCTCGCCGCATTCCCGACCAGAAACGCGAAGGAAACTCAGTTTGAGGACGCATATTACATCTCCGGTGAGAACCTTAGGGGGACACTCTTGAAGAAGACGCCGACGTGCTATCAATGTCCGGTTGCATGTAAGAGAGATGTCGAGGTGAAGGATGGGAAGTTCAAACACAAGAGCGAGGGACCCGAATACGAGACGCTTTGGTCACTCGGGGCGATGATCGGACTGGGCCACGTCGAAGCAGTCGCATACCTAAACTATCTCGCGAACCTATACGGCATCGACACCATAGAGCTTGGAAACACGCTCGCTGTCGCGACCGAGGCATCTGAGATGGGGCTCATCGAAGAGAAAATTAGATGGGGAGACGCCGATAAATACGCTGAGCTAGTTAGGAAGCTCGTATACCGGGAGGATGAGATAGGAGACCTGCTCGCAGAGGGAGGAGCCGCGGCGGCCGAAAAGCTAGGAGTACCTGAGATCTCGATGTCCGTCAAAAAACTGAGCATTCCCGCCTATGATCCAAGGGGATTAAAGGGAATGGGCCTCACCTACGCAACCTCGAATAGGGGCGCCTGCCACCTCCGCGCCTACGCGGTCTCCTCAGAGGTATTTGGCGTACCGTATAAGACCGACCCCCTAAGCTATGATGGGAAGGTCGACGTCGTCATAACCTTGGAGAGGCTCTTCGCCTTCGTCGACAGCTTGACCCTATGTAAGTTCAGCACATTCGCCCTGAGCAAGGAGAATTATGTGGTCCTCTACTCGACCTTCACGGGAGTCGAGATAACCGAAGACGACTTAGAAAAGATCGGAGAGAGAATCTGGACTCAGGAGCGCTACTTCAACCAGCTCCACGGGTTCTCGAGGAAAGACGATGTATTGCCTAAGAGATTCTTTGAGGAGCCGTCGGCGAAGGGAGAAGTCTATGATCGCGACGCATTTGAGAGGATGCTCGACGAATACTACGAGAAGCACAAGTACAACTCCGATGGAACAATCCCAGAGGAGACGCTAAGAGAACTCGGCATCCTCTGAGACGCCAAAAAATTATTCCTCATTTTTATTTCATGTCACCGCATATCGGACAGTTTGGATCCCGTTTGATATCTACCTTATAGAAGGAAAGAGTTTCACCATCAATTATCAGGAGCTTTCCAAGAGCTGTCTCTCCGATCCCCGTCAGCAACTTTATCGCCTCAAGGGCTTCGAATACGCCGACTATCCCTGGAAGTGGTCCGAATACGGGGACAGGGGTTACTTGTTTGGGGTCCCGTGGGATCAGGCAGCGGAGACACGGACCTTTACCCGGAACTATGGTCATCAATCTTCCTTCAAAGGCGTAGACCGCGCCGTGGACGAATGGCTTGAAATCCTCGATACAGGCCTTGTTTATTATGAATCTCGTTTTGAAATTATCCTGTCCATCAACGACGACGTCGACATCTTCCAATAAATCGTGAATGTTGGCCTCAGTTATCTTCTCTTTGACAGCCTCAATCTCCACATTGGGGTTTATGGCCTTCAATTTCTCGGAGGCCACGGAGACCTTGGGGCGGTCTATATCCTCCGTTGAGTATAAGATCTGCCTATTCAAGTTACTGAGCTCTATTTCTTCATGGTCCACTATCCTCAATTTACCGACGCCCGCCGCCGTCAAGTAGATCGCGGCCGCGGATCCGAGGCCACCGACTCCCGCCACCAGGACCGTTGACTCCTTCAGCTTCATTTGGGCCTCTACGCCGAAGGATGGAATCCTAAGTTGACGGTCGTATCTCTCTATCTCACTCTGGGAAAGTTTCCCCGTGTCTAACCACCTCCTACAGGCGGTATGAATGCTATGACGTCTCCATCCTTTAGCCTAGTTTTTACGCCGTTGAGGTATATTATCTCTCTCCCGTTAACTAGGATCTTTATAGTTGGATCCAGTTCCCCGGATCCACGAGATCTTATCTCGAAGCCGAATCGGGATTCTAGCTCCTTTATCAGGTCTTCGATAACCGCGTCTTCCGGCAGATTTAGCTCTATCACCGCCCTTCCATCGAAGGCATTCCTCAAGGTGGCGAAGGCCTTTACGATCACCTTCAAGAATTATGCCTCCTCTAGGTGGTAATTCATGAATAGGATATAGACATTCCGCCCCTCTTCAGGCCTTTACCCATTCTATTCCCAGATCAGTTAGGATCGAAATTATTTCCGACCTATCCCTTCCCCTCAGACCCTTCCAGTCTAACACGGCGAGCCTCGGCTTCTCAACGGTCTTTTCGAATGCTTGGAGTATCATATCCCGATCAACCGGCATCGCGTATTTAGGGCACATATGCCCAAATGAATACTCGTTATCGAGAGCCAGCCTCGTAAAGGACGGCGCATAATGCCCGCCGCCGAAGCCTATCGCCGCGATCGGGGCGTTGAGCCGCGACTCAGCGACCTCGACACACGCCGCTGCAACCGCTTCTATGGCCTT
>CAZAVQ010000012.1:0-11585 GCA_964488635.1 uncultured Nitrososphaeria archaeon | reverse complement strand
GGAATACGATGGAGGTGGAGACCTCTACGTCATAGCGGGAAAGGCCGTGACCTTTGACTCCGGAGGGATCTCGATAAAACCGCATGAAAGACTGCACGAGATGAAATACGATAAGTCCGGTGGAGCCGCCGTGGTCGGGATACTAGTCGCCGCCGCGTTACTGAAGCTACCTGTCAAATTAATCGGGTTAATCCCAGTCGTCGAAAACATGCCAAGCGGAAGCGCCTACAAGCCCGGCGACATAATCCGATTCAGAAACGGGAAGACGGCGGAGATAATATCCACCGACGCTGAGGGAAGGCTTATCCTAGCCGACGCCCTGGCTTACGGGGTGGAAAGGAAGCCGAAGGCGATCATAGACCTCGCCACGCTCACCGGAGCCTGCGTGGTGGCTCTAGGCAATCACGCCTCAGGTCTCTTCTCGAATAATGACGAACTGGCGAAGAAGCTCATTGAAAGCGGTGAAGAGACTGGTGAGAGGGTTTGGAGGCTGCCGCTCTGGAGGCCATATTATAACCAGTTGAAGAGCGAGGTAGCCGATATGAAGAATACCGGGGGATCAGCCGGAGGGGCCATAACCGCCGCGGCCTTCCTCTCAAACTTCATAGGTGAAAGTGCGTGGGCCCACCTCGACATCGCGGGAACGGCTTGGACCCAGGAACAAAGCGAACAAAAGAGTTACATACCTAAAGGGGCGACCGGCGTCGGCGTCAGACTCGTAATAAACTTCCTGATAAAAGAAACCCGGAACAAAACCTAGAATCTCTTGGACTTCGTAGCCTCGTGAAAGATGGCCGTGTTCTGGGGGGTGGTGGGGCCGCCGGGATTCGAACCCGGGATTCCCAGCGTTCCAGGCTTGTGGTTACGCTCCCCAGGCTGGAGTCATAGCCAAGCTAGACCACGGCCCCACCGGTGGTGTCTCTGACCTCGGGAAATTTAATCATTTCGAGCCGCTCATATAACCCACATATTCGCCTAGAGATGTGGTCGATTTTCCGGCTTTCTGGCACCTGGGCTAATACGCGGTCACGCTCTTGACGTGGGGGATCTTCAGCATCCTGTTTAACCCATCCCCGGAGAGCGGCCTCTCCAGCACTAAGATTAACTTGGGCTCGGGAAATAGTTCCGGATCTTCAGCAACCGCCTGTCTAATACTTATCCCCTCGCTCGCAATTATCTTGGCCGCCTCCGCCAGGACGCCGGACGCCGTGGGGTCGGCCCTTATCTCAACTACATAGAGTCCGAGCTCCTTCGCTATTGGGGCGAGGAATGCTCCCGCGGGCCGGATTCCGGTGAAGATCCTCTTAAGGTTTTCATCTTCTAAGATCTGTTCCACGGTTTTTCTGACGACCCTCCTATCGACGCCGACGGCCTTGGCTATCGAGGTGTCAGGGATCTCAACCGGCCCGACCACTATCTTCCCTTCCTCGTTTACGCCTATACCATACTCTATCATGAGCCTGAGTATCTTCAATCTTGCCGGAAACTCCTCAAGCTTATCCGAGATGCGGCTCCACATTCACAGAAATAAGGGTAGGGACTTGATTTATGCCTTCCCGTCTTTTCTGACCCTGGGAGTACCCTCTCAGTCTAGGGGGAGTGTGAGCCTGTTCACGAAGTTTAACCCTAGGAACTTCGCCACAGCCCTAAGCTGCTCGACCCAGTCGCCATAGCAGACTATCTTGTGCTCAGATGTAAAGTTCTTCTTAAACTCTTCCGGATCCTCGGTGAGCTGGATGACCGCCTTGGTTCTGCAGCCCCATTCGTGTTTCATGCTGCCGAGGAGCTTAGTCTTAACCGCGAGCAGATTACATTCGCCCAACTTTGTGTCAATTACTCTGAACGGGAAGCTTATCGCCTTCAACGTGCAGGTTTCCAAGAGCATTAACACGGTTACATCTGAGGGCTTCATCTCCACCTCTAAGCCGACCTCTCTCCAGCTCTCGGTATGGCTCCTTATCCAGTAGGGGAACTGCCCATCCTCATATCCGGTGAACTTCGTCGGACTCGTGCAGTGGGCTATGATCACCTTATTTTCGCTTTCATCCAGCACAGGGTCGCCCATGAAGACCGGCCTTTCCGCCAGCGTGTGGCAGATTATTATGGTTAAGTGCGCGAAAATGTCGGCTTCACAGGCAGATGGTATCTCCTCGTCGTTGAGCCTCGATATCGCCAGACATGGAGCCACGGGTAAAGTTCTCGCCCTAACGTAGGTTAAACAATCTATTGTGAAGGCGTTGCACCCATATTTTTTCAAGAGCCTCTTTATCGCCAAGTACATTCTAGAGGCCTTGACTACTTCCTCCCTCGACGGCTCCCTTAACCCCCTCGATTTCCCGATCACTTCTTTTGCGATTTCCTCGGCCTCCGCCGTTGAAACCAGCTCATATTCCTCTAATAACTCTTTTGAAGTTATCCTAACTATCTCAACACCGAAGATTTCCTTTATTCGTTTAAGGAACGAGGATCCCATCCACCTAGAATCCCTGAGCCGCGGATCGATGTATTCCTTCGGATATTCGTAATCTTTTACGAGTAAGATCCTGATATGTTTCATCCTCGCCACGGCCCTCATGGCCTTCAGCGGCGGGATTATGTCATCGATCCTACTCGAATTCACCACGACGACTCTCCCAGTTCTCTCGAGTATTCCACCTTGATCCCAATATCGGGTAAACGGCATAGTGTACACTATCATGGGCTTACCCGTATCAGCGAACTGCAGGAGAGGCGGGTGAGGAGTCATGACGCCGTCGGCGAATTCCTGGGTTAGCGGTATCGCCAAGATCCCATCCGCGTCCTCGAGCTCGGGGAGGAGTTTTTGGCCTTCGGCCTCCGTGACCACGATATCCCATCCGTAAAACTCGATGTTCTCGACCTGCTTCTCTATCCTAGAAAGCTCCTTTTTCAATCTCTCGGCCTCGGCGTCCACGTCAAATAGATGATGCGGCCATCCGGCATCCATGTTCTTGAGACCTATGAAGATCACCCGAACTCTGCACTTTTGCTCCTTCCAATCCATGGCTGATGTAAGAAGCATACCCGATATAAATTTTGTGAAATATCTCAAAAATAAATAGTCACGTCTATCCGCGATCTCGCAGAGTCTTTAAGATCGGGATCTCCTCTAACTTTTCAGGGCTTAATAGTTCCCATATTATGCCGCTTGGACGCTGCTTCTCTCCCCCGACCCTGATCAGCCGGGTTGGAGTAGCGATTATATCTAAGGTCAAGTCATGTGGTTCACGGGGCAGGTTCTCAACTACTTGTAAATCATGGACGTTGGTGGCGATTACGACGTCTTTGCGGAGTTTACCGACGTGGGAGAGTATCGCGTATTCGAGTTCCCCATATCCACCTCCCTTTCCAAGCCTCACCCCATCCTCGGTCACCGCTACAGAGCCCGTAACTATAAGGTCGATTTCCGGCAACTTTTCAACCGAAATTCTTTCTCCATATATGAACGCGCCTCTGATGGTTGATGCCCGCTGATAATGTTCACTTGGGATTTTTCTAGGGTCGAGGAGTAGGAAGCCCTCCCTTAACCGCGGGGTCGGCATTACCAAGATCTTCCCATCGAGTAGGCATCTATAACGTATGTATCGCTGCGGGGAATCCGGGCTCACCTTGACGGCCCTGGCACGTCTATATTCCTCCAGTTCTGTGATCTTAGCGGCCGCCTTCTCGGCTCCAACGAAATTCGGGATCCTCCCGTAAACCGGCCTTGGGAAACGGGCAACCCCTCTTTCTTCTAGAAGCCTCCAAATGAGCCGCCGAATCTCATCTTTTTCCCTCTTCATCGAGGTTTCATAGGAATGAATACGTATAGCCTTTTTCGGGAGGACGCGCATTATATATCCGACCCTGAACACAGCATATCGTGAAACGAGGGCTTGAGCCGCCCATCTTCATAGTGTCCACTAAGGCATATATCTGGGGTAAGAAGGCGCTGGAGTTGGCGAGGGTGGCCGAGAGAGTTGCTAAAAATTCGGTCGTGAATTTCATCTTCATTCCCCAGCTCGTAGACCTTAGGATGATAGCCGAGAACGTCGAGATACCGGTTTTTGCCCCAAATATGGATCCAATCAATCCCGGAAGGGGTTTTGGCAGGGATTTGCCCGAGGCGCTTCGAGAGGCGGGTGCCAGCGGGGTAATGATAAATCACGCAGAGCGCGAGAAAACCTTAGCCGAAGTCGTCGGATGTCTGAGAAGAGCTAGAGAAGTTGGGTTACGCCTAATAGTTTGTTGTGATACACCTCAATCGGCCTCGGCTTTAGCTACTCTGAACCCCGATGCCATTTTATCGGAGCCTCCTAAACTAATCGGAACCAAGAGACCTGTATCTAAGGAAATGAAACAGTTCATAATCGATTCTGTTAAAGCGGTTAAAGAGATCAATAGGGATATCTTGCTGATCGTGGGAGCGGGCATATCGTGTGGTGAGGACGCTGCTGAAGCCTTGAGATTAGGTGCGGATGGCTCAGGGGCGTCAAGGGCGATCTGTGAATCCAGTGATCCGGAGAGATTTCTTGCTGATGTGGCGAGGGCTATGGAGAGGGCGTGGAGGCTGCGGACAGAAATTGATGAAACCGGTTAGAGATTTAATGCCTCCATCAACGCGCTGAAAGACTCTTCGTCGAAATCACGCTTATATCGTCTAGAGGCGTATATGGGGGGATCCGAGACTCTCAGCATCTGGAGAATTTTCTTAGATTGGGGTCCAAATGCTATGTAGCTGAATAGAGATGTGACGTTTGAGGGACGATTTTTGATACGTGCTTTTCCGAAGTCTATGATAATTGGATCTAAGCTTGGTTTGACGATTATATGCTTCCTCGCATCACTCAGCTCTCCGTGATCCAACCCCAGCCTATCTAGCGACCTCGCTTGTAGAAGAGACTTCCTCAGAACATCTTTCAGGACATCGGTTTTCTCGATCGCCAGCTCCTCCACCCATTTTCCAAAATGCTTTCCTTCAATGTATTCCAAAATGAGGACGTGCCGTGAATATCCTAGGAGTTTAGGTCCTATTCCGATTTGATTTGCCATTTCCGTCGCTTCCGCCTCTTTGTCTAGTCCGCCGACCGCGGTGTCTGTTCGGAGAATCTTTATGGCGGCGTCAAATCCCCTCAGCCTCCCCTTAACCACGATTCCACGGTAACCTTTTCCGATGAAAATTATCTTCAGACCATCGATCGCGGGTTTTGCATAGATGCCGTCTATCCCTATTTCTTCGAGTTCCTCAAGGATTGTCGATGAGTAATCCCGATCCTTGGCGGGGAAGGATAACTCCATCACTAGGTCTGGTAGTCTTCGAAACTCCTCCAGACTCAGGAGAGAGATTGCTCCATTCATTTTCTCAGAAAGCTCGACTTCGCCTCCAAGAATTCGAAGAGAAATCTTAAGAGATCTTCACGCTTCTTTGCGAGTTTTATAAGGCGTTCTAGGTTTTCCCCCAGCTTCCCGGATTTCACATAATCTAGAATCCCGCGGGAGATGGCGACCCCACCTCTCTCGATTTCCCTTCTTAGGAGCTTGCTGACCCGCGTCTCGTCTCTAGCCCTCAAGACGTAAACTCTGTCCCCGTCAACCCAGGGCCCGATTCCCCGCCGCATCCACAGCTCGACGAATTCCTCGGCGTTCTCCAGATGTACCGGAGGCCCCTTATGAAGAGCGTATCTCGTTAAGGATGACCGATCGAGTTCGAATATCAGTAGCCCGTAGCGCCGTTCATCGGTCCAAGATCCACTTCTGTATACCGTGAACCCGAGCCTTTCTAACGCCCTCTTCACACCATCCTCGCTCCGCTTTAACTCTCCCCAAATCACATCAGGCGGCTTCTCCTCCCGTATCGTGAAGAAAATATAGGCGAAGTTCCTGTCCTTGGAGAGCCTGCGTATTTCTTTTATTGTTATTTTCCTCTCTTTTTCCTCCTTGAAGAACTTGATCGAAGGTTTTTTCAGGAAGAGCTTTGAGGCGAGAATGAATTCTGAGAGCCTGGTCTCGGAGACCGCCGCCGCCACGTTTCTCGCCTTGTCCACGGGGTCTATTACTATCAGCGGGTTGCCCCTGAATAGCTCAGCCACCTCCTCTGAAGAATCGTAGTATTGCTCAAGGTCGATTATTATGGGGGGATGCCAGTTCGCCGCCGCCTTCAGTACTTCGGGAAAGCTCCCGTATGCCAGAGTCAGTAGCTCTGTGAGGTATCCGCTGAATCCCTTAACTTTTATCTCCGCGCCGTATACTCCGCATCCCCTCATGAATCCCTTTAGCAGTCGCACCTCATCTTCTTGACCTGGCTTGAGGTTTTCGACCACATATCGGGTGTGATATGGCGTTCTATCGGTTGCGCTTATCCAGTTCGGCGGCTCCACATCATAGCAAGCGACTATATCCACGGTTACACCATCTATTACTCCCTCCACGTATGGATGATCGGCGTACATGAGCTTAGGAGCCCCGCCCAGTCTTCGGATTATCTCTGATCCCAATTCTATTATCCTCTTTTCGAGATCGGGTTTAGGGACATTCGGATCGAAGTGGATGAAGACGTCGGCTTCCGCTCTCCCCTTAATCCACGTATCTTTTGCCGCGGAGCCCTCGAGGGATACGCCGGTTACGCCCTCAACCTCCGAGGAAATATCCTTCGCCAGATTTATTGCCCTCTCGACGACGGCGTTCAGCCTCTTTCTATCCTTATCGGTCGGCTTAACGGTCCTCAACGCGCGTTTGATCACTTCTTCGATGTTCAAGGCGCACCTGCCTCTTCCGCATTTACTACTAGGAGATCGCTGTATATGGGACCTCTTTGCGTCAGAACGCTTTTCTTCACCTCAAATCTATCCACCTGCTGTTCCCCGAAATAAGTCTCTTTGAGTTCGTTAAGGGTCTTGAGGAGCGCCTGCTTGTTTCTTACGTATTTTACCCTACCTATCGTCAGATGGGGAGTGAAGCCTCGAGCATCATACCTGAACCCGAGTCTGGTCAGTCTCTCTAATAATTGATCTAGGATCCCCTTTAATCCATTCGATGGATCGTCGATCCCGAGCCAGATCACGTTAACCCTGCTTCCACCTGGGAAATATCCGACCCCCTTAACCTCGACTTTAAATGGCTTAAACTTCACCTCTTTCGTGTTGTCGAGGACCAGTTTGAGCCTGTTGGAATCGAGTTCTCCGAAAAACCAGAGGGTGATGTGAAGGTTCTTCGGTTCAACGGGCTTCATCACAGCACCGGATTCCATGAGCTTTCTCTGAACCTCTTGGGCCCTCGAGACTATCTGCGGGTTGTCGAAGTCTACGGCTATGAACGTCCTGGTGAGCGCGCTCATGCCACCTATCCCCGAGCATTAGATCTAGATCTCAGCTTTAAGCTTAGATGGATCTAGCGGACGCGCTCGAACCCGGGGATCCTAAGCCTTGCCTCGAGTTTCCTGAAGCCAAGGGAGGCGATCGTGGTCATGAGCAGGTAGATGAGCGCGACGGACATGAGGATCTCTCCGGGCTTAAACCAGATCGAGTTCAAGGTTACGGCGGCGGAGAATATCTCGGAGACCCCGATCACGTAGGCCAGCGAGGAGTAGAGAATCATGTAAAGAATCTCGTTCGTTATCCCCGGGAGGGAGATCCTAATCGCTTGAGGCATTATCACGTAGAACACCTCCTGGAACTTACTCATCCCAATAGCCCTCGCGGCCAGCGACTGGCCCTCCTCTATAGAGAGTATCGCCGCCTTAACGTACTCCGATTGATATGCGCTGCTGCAGAGGATTATGGCGGCGCATGCGGCCCAGAAGGGCTCCAGCATTATTCCGAGGTCGGCGAGGCCGAAGAACATTATCATCATCGTTACCAGGAGGGGGAAACCCCTGAAGACGAAGACGTAGACGTTTGCGATGAATGAGCCCGCTTTGCCGCCATATACCCGGAGCATGCCGATGATCAAACCCAAGACTATGCTGAGGGGTATCGTGATCGAGAGCAGTTCTAACGTTACAGCAACTCCCCCAAGTAGTTTGAATACGAAATCCTCCCAGAAACTCACCTAGACGCCCCTCCAAACTGGAGAACTTTCTCAAAGAAGGTCTTAGTCGATTTGAATTCCGGGGAATAGACTACATCCCTCGGAGCGCCCTTTTCCACTATCTTACCATCCATCATTATCATGAGTTCGTCGGCGATCTCCAAGGCGAATCCGAGTTCGTGCGTGACTATTATGCTCGTCATCCCGTTTTCGGCGAGTTCTTTTATTACCTCTAGGACCTCGCCCGTGAGCTGGGGATCGAGGGCGGACGTCGGCTCATCATATAACATGATCACGGGTTCCATCGCCAACGCTCGTGCGATTGCGACTCTCTGCCTCTGGCCGCCTGAGAGCTGTGCGGGATACTTATGCCAGAGATCTCTGCCGATGTGCACAGCCCTTAACGCCTTCTCGGCCATCTCTAATGCCCGATCCTTTGGGAGTTTTCTGACCTTTCTCAGCCCTATCATCACGTTGTCGAGGGCGGTTAGGTGGTTGAAGAGGTTGAATTCTTGGAAGACGAAGCCCATCCTCCTCCTATATTGATTGAGCTCTTTGCCCAAGTTAGTTAACTCAACGCCCTCAAGCCAGATCTCCCCCTCATCGGGTTCAACCAACATGTCTATGCATTTGAGAAGCGTGCTTTTTCCCGCGCCGCTTGGGCCCATTATGACCTTAACCTCCCCGCGTCTAACCTCGAATGAGACCCCTCTTAAGACCGGTTTCTCGTCAAACCATTTCCAGAGATTCTCAACCTTCAATACGGTTTCTGAGCTCTTCACCTCACCGATCACCCCGCTACCAGCCCTCGCATTCTAACCCTAGAATAAACTAGGTCGAATGCCTTCGCGCCGGCATAGGTTAGGACTATGTATAGCGCTCCCGCAATGAGATATGGGATGAAGGCTATTCCGGTTGCTATCGTCGCGTATCTCGTTCTAGTCATTATCTCCATGACGCCGAGGATGAAGCAGATCGCGGAGTCCTTCAGGATAATCGAGTACTCGTTTGAGAGCTGGGGGACCGCCTTCCTCAGAGCCTGTGGGAGGATTATGTGGAATGCCGACTGCCACTTACTCATCCCGATGGCCTTGGCCGCGAGCATCTGGCCCTCCTCAATAGATTCGATCGATCCGCGGTAGATCTGGGATTGATAGGCTCCGCTCCTCATCCCTAAAACGAGCATGCTGGTCTCGAGCGGCGTAGTGGATACTCCGAGGGCTGGGAAGATGCTCCAGTGGAACAAGAATAACTGGACGAGTAAGGGTGTGCCCCTGAAGAACCAGCTATAGACTTCCGCTATCCAGCGGAGTAAGCCCCCTCCATATACTTGGGCTAAGCTGAGGAGCATGCCTATTAAGAAGCCTATTCCGAGTCCGGCGCCCACGAGGCCGAGAGACCATAAGCTACCCTCAAAAATATAGGGGAGATATTTTAGGAGACTCTCCAATCCTTGCACTGATCCCACTCACCCCTCCTAGCCGCCTAGCCCCCATTTCTGCAGCAACTCGTTCCACTCAGGGCTGTTCATCAACTCGTATAACGCCTCGTTGATCTTCTCCCTCAGCCAAACGTCTTCCGGCCTCGTAGCTATTCCATAGGTCTCCGGCGCCCCGAGGGTCGCGAGCACCTTGATCTTGGCCTTCACATCAGGATTCTTCAGCAGATATGGTTCTAGGAATGCGGAGTCCGTGATATAGGCGGCGGCTCTGCCGTCGAGAAGGGCTTCGAGGGCTTCGACGTAGGATCCGAGCCCAAGCTTCTTGAACTTATAGCCCTTAGCCAAGAGACTATCAGCCCATTTATCGGCGGTGGATCCTATCTGCACCGCTATGTATTCGCCTGAATTCAGTATCTCGTCTAGGCTGCGGTCGTCGTCTGCCCTCACCACTATCTCGTGGATATAGGAATAATATGGCATGCTAAACCAGATCCTCCTCGAGGCCCGCTCGGGGGTTATGGTCATCCCTGAGGCGATGATGTCTATCTCACCCTTCTCGAGGGCGGTTACGATCGTCGACCAATCCCAAGGCTTGTGAATCACCTTCCATCCGTATTTCTGCGCTATCCAGTCCACTACATCGACGTCGAAACCCCTGGCCTTACCGGTCTCGTCCACGAAGGTGAAGGGCGGATAATTCGCGTCGAATCCGTGGATGATCACCACTTCTTCGCCGGGCTTCGGCGGCTCGGAGAATTTACCCTTAGGCGCGGTCGATACTCCGGTCAGAGGCGCGATATAGGGCGTCGCAATCCAGCAGATGACAAATCCTAGTATTATTCCTAGAATAAGGGCGGCGGCTAGAAGAGAAGAACGGGGTTTAGATGTTGGCGGGACATCAACTCCACCTCTTGTGGTTTTTCCCGGTTTATGTTCTATTTAAGGATTCCGAAAACAATCCATGGAGGTTAACTTCTCTATGACCTCGCGCGCGGCCTCCTCGAGCCTGCCTTCCAGATTCAGGATCCAGAGCACCTGATCCGACCTGGCTTCGGCGAATACCTTGTATAATTGTCTAACATATTGTTGCATCAACAGGTCTCGTTCGAGTTTATCCTCGAGGCCACCCTGACTGCGCTTCTTCTTCAGCCTCTTTATCCTATCCTCCTCGGGGGCGTCAACGATCACGTAGAGATCTGGTTTTAGGAAGATCTTCTCGCCGAGCTTCTCGATCATATCTAAGAGTTGGAGGAACTCATTCTCGCTTACATCGATCCCGCCGAGCTTTGTGAACGCGAGCCCATAAACTATTGAACAGAGATAGTACCTATCGATGAAGTAGAAATCCGGGGACTGTGCTAACTCTTCCTTCATTATCTTGGAGTCGTCGCTGGTATTCGCGAGGAAGAGCAGCATCCTCGTGAGGGAATCTATATCGGATTCGTTGCCATATCTCCTCGCGAATTCCCCAGTGGGAGAGTTGCTGGGAGTCTTATAGGTCAAAACCTTGAACCCTTTTTCCTCGAGGAGGGTCTTCACGCGGTTCATGAGCGTGGTTTTTCCAGCTCCGTCCACGCCTTCCCAGACGATGACACATGGACGCCTCAAGTGATTTTCCCAAAAAGAATTGGTGTGTGCTTGATTAAAAAAATTGATGTTTAGAGGATTACCCCGCTTTCTTCGAGCTTCACCAGTCTCTCCCAGTTTTCCTCGATGTTCCTCTTCAGTTCCTCTAAGACATGCGCGTTCTCCGGTTTCAGGAGGTGGGCGAACCTCCTCTGGATCTTTAGGAACTCCTCTAGTGGCTTCGGCTTCTCAACCTTGATGTTGATCTTAACCCTTCCATGATCTACCTCGTATACTGGGAAGTACCTAGTATCGACCGCGAGCCTGGCGACCTTGACTGTGTCGGATACGGGGTAACGCCATCCCCTGACGCATGGAGCTAATGCATGTATAACCTTCGGGCCCTCGATCTCCAAAGCCTTCCTAACCTTATTAATGAGGTCGATTGGATGGGATATGCTCGCGGTTGCGGCGTATGGAACTTTATGCGCAGCCACGATACCTATCAGGTCTTTCTTCCTCTCCTGTTTTCCTGGTATGATTTTTCCGGCGGGGC
>CAZAVQ010000011.1:0-12228 GCA_964488635.1 uncultured Nitrososphaeria archaeon | reverse complement strand
CGATACGTTGTTGGGTCACTCCGACGAAGGAACTTATACTCTCAGGGTCATTAGGGAGTCTAGGGGGTATGCGATAGCCGTATCAGATGATGAAATATTGAAGGCCATGGACCTGCTCGCTAGGGAGGAGAGCGTATTAGCTGAACCGGCTTCTGCCACCGTGATAGTTGCTGCGAAGAAGATGGTGGAAAATGGGATAATTGATAGGGATGAGGTCGTCGTCTGCCCCATCACCGGAACGGGATTGAAGGATATAGAGGTCATGAGAAAGCTCCGCGAAGAAGCGCCGATAATCTCACCAGACATCGATGAGTTAGAGAAAGTCGTTAAAGCTTGGAAAAAGTGAACTTAGGCTCTTAGCCGGCGGTATCACCGCTTTTAACACTTATTAGGATAGAATTATTTCTTCATAAACGTGATCTTGAAATGGTAAAAGCCTTAGTAGCCGATATAGATAAGTGTACGGGATGTAGAATCTGTGAGCTCGTGTGCGCTTACCGCCACTTCAAGATGATGAACCCCGGGAAATCGAGGATTCACGTCATTAGAATGCCGCATGAACCGACGGATGCCCCGATCTTCTGCATACAATGCGGACTCTGCGTAGATGCCTGTCCATTCAACGCGCTTAAAAGGGATCTCAAAACAGGCGCGATAATCGTCGACGAAGACAAATGTACGGGATGCGGTATCTGCGTCCAGGTATGCCCCTATGGTGCGGCAACGCTAAACCCTGATTCTAGGAAGTCGCTGATCTGCGATCTCTGCGGCGGCGATCCCGAATGCGTTAAGTATTGTCCCGAGAACGCGCTTCTCTACGTTGACGTAGATACTGCTGCGGCCTATAAGCGGAGGCTTATCGCCAGACTTCATCGGAGGCATCTTTCACCTTATCTACCCGATGTGAGGTGAAGGAAAGATGGCGGAGAAACTTTATGGTTATGCCGGAAAGGTTCTACGGGTAAATCTGACAACTTCCAAGATCTCCACGGAGCCGACGGATAAGGCGTTGCTGAAACAGTATCTGGGTGGAACGGCGTATGCCGCTAGGATCCTATGGGACCATCTTCCGGCAAAACTTGATCCGCTAAGCCCTGACAACCTCTTAATTGTCTGCACAGGGCCCTTAACCGGTACGCTGATCCCATGTTCCGGGAGTGTTGAATTCTGTTTTAAGTCTCCGTTAACGGGGATTTTCGGGGAGACGCGGGCCGGTGGGGCGTTCGGTCCGAGGGTAAAGTTCGCTGGATATGACTTCATAATAGTCGAGGGGAGATCGGAGAAGCCCGTCTACCTGAATATCTTTGACGACGATGTCGAGTTGAGAGACGCTTCACATATCTGGGGCAAGACTGTCCACGAGGCCACAGACATAATATTAGATGAAATCCATAACCATAACGCATCCGTGGCCTGCATCGGGCCTGGGGGAGAAAAACTCGTCAGATACGCGTCGATAATGGTGGACTACGATAGGGCGGCGGGTAGATGCGGAGGCGGAGCCGTTATGGGATCTAAGAATCTTAAAGCGATCGCCGTTGATGGAGATCGCGATGTCGTCGCGGCGGATCCCGATAAGTTTTGGGAAGCGGCGATGGAGGGCATGAAGAGGGTTGGGAAGAGGAGAGATACCTTTGGAATTCTCGGTACAATCGGTGGATTAGCCGGTTTAAACGAGGCCGGTGCCTTACCGACCAAGAACTTCCAGACGTGCTACTTCGAGGACGCGCCTAAGATCTCCGGAGACGAACTTGCCAGGAAATATCTCGCCAAGAGGAGGGCATGTTTTGCGTGTCCAATAGGCTGCGGGAGATACGCCGGCATTCCTGGAGGAAAGTACCTAACGCCTTTACATGAGGGATCGGAGTATGAGACGGCGGTCATGCTCGGCGCCGAGGCCATGGTCTCGGATCTCGAGGCCGTCGTGAGGGCGAGCTACCTCTGCAATACCTACGGCTTGGACACGATCTCAACCGGGAACGTGATAGCTTTCGCGATTGAGGCCTTTGAGCGGGGATTGATAACGGAGAAGGACACCGAGGGACTTAAACTGAGATGGGGAGATCCCGAGGTAGTGCTCAACCTCATAGACATGATTGTTCAGAGAAAGGGTATCGGAGACCTCTTGGCCGAGGGAGTGAAACGGGTTGCCGAGAAATTGAACAGAGATGCCGCGGACTTCGCGTGTCATGGAAAAGGACTCGAGATGCCGGCGCATGACTCTAGGGGAACAGGAAAATCCATGGCCGTTCAATACGCGATAGGGAATCCCAGGGGAGCCTGCCACGTCCACCCGAGCTGGACTGCCATGTGGGACTTCTCTAGGAATGACATGGGGTTGAAGGAGTTCGGGCTTCCGGATCCGCCGAGTGATAGATTCCAGGAGACTGGGGTTAATCGCGGTAAGGCGTTCAAGATTATAGTGAGTTTCGGCGAACTCGCCAGCGTCCTCGTGATATGTACTCAGGCAATTCACGGCACGGCGGAGGAAAACCTCAATCCCTCAAGGCTGTCGACCCTACTCTCCGCTCTAACGGGCTGGAATATCACACCAGAGGAATTATTGACCATAGGAGAGCGATCGTATAACCTCAAGAGATGCTTCAACGTTCGGGAGGGGATCTCAAGAAAAGATGATACCTTGCCGAAGAGGCAGGTCGAGCCGCTGGCAAGTGGGCCGACTAAAGGTATAAAGGTGGAGAACCTGGAAGGCATGCTCGACGAAGTCTATGAGGGATTGGGATGGGATAAGGAGACTGGGATACCATCTAGAGAGAAGCTCTCTGAACTAGGGCTACAAGACGTGGCAGACGTCGTCTGGAGAAATCGTTCTTGAATTTCTTATCAACTACCCACTTATTTTCTCAGAAAACATCGCATTAACATTATATTCAAGTCCCTCTATATCCTCATCTCGAGAGATGAGTGAAAGATTGAAAAAAATAATCAGGGGCGTGATGAAAGGCGCCGCGGCCGCGTTAATACTCCTAGGAGGATACCTCGCATATAACGTCTTAACGATTTCAGATGGACCCCCGCTATTTACCGCAGCTGCCTCATTTCTCACAGCACTTCTCTTAGTCTTGGGCATCTTCGGATTACTTAGTTAACTTACTTTTTGTGACTTAAAGGATAAAAATGCGGCATGCAGCCATGAACCTAGTGGGCCGGTAGATCAGCTGGGAGATCGCCCGCCTTGCACGCGGGAGGTCGCGGGTTCAAATCCCGCCCGGTCCACATATTTTCCTGGTTTTTTCTCCCATCGACGCGGATCCTGATTTACTCTTCGAAAACCTTAGGCCGCCTAGTCTTCCTCGAGTTAGGTTATTAAGTTGAATTCTCGACGTGAGAGATTAGGTTTGAGAGATTGGAGCGGAAATCCGGGGAACACGCGGAACTCAGGCGTGAAGTCGGCTGGTTCAGCTCCTTCGCAATGGGCTACGGCGACGTAGGAGCCGACATATTCATCGCTCTCGGAATCGTAACTCTTTATGCTGGCGGCGCCGCGCCCCTAACATTTCTAATAGCCGCCCTGATCTACGTGGCAATCGGGTTGGCTTATGCCGAACTCGCCCCGACCTATCCCTACGCGGGTGGGGTACAGGTCTATACCATGAGGGCGTCTAACAGTTTGGTGGGCTTTCTAGCGGGCTGGGCCATAATGCTCTCCTACACGATTGACATCTCGCTTTTTTCAGCCGCCTCAGCGGGCTATCTGAAGTACCTGATCCCGGAGGTCAGGGAGATGTCGATCCAGATTCTCGGATTATCCATTCCAAGTTTGGGATTGATTGCCGCGGGGTTGGTGGCGTTCTTAATCGCGATAAACTATATCGGTATAAAGTATTCTGCTGGGATGATCTCCACATTAGTCGCATTAGGGCTATTTATTCAGGCCTTAATCCTATGTTTAGGATTTGGAACGGCATTCAATCTAAAGCTCTTTCTAACCCAGATAGTAGACCTCGGAAACGCCGCCCCACTCCGGGAAGTCGAGTACTTCGGATTCTTCGATGTCAAGCTCAGCAACCTCCTCTACGGCCTAACCTTGGCCATGGCCTCCTTCATAGGAATAGAGTCGATAGCGCAGGCGGCTGAGGAGACGAGGAGACCTCATAAGTGGATTCCTAGGGCGGCGAAACTCTGCGTCATAGCGGTTCCACTCTCCGTCATCCTCTTCAGCGTGCTCTCAATCGGGGTTCTCGACTGGAGGGCCCTGGGATCCGCGTATGAGAATCCGATCGCCGTCTTGGTGAGCCGCTTTCCCGGAGTCGGAAGGGCGTTCTCACTCATCGTCTCCTTCACGGCCTTCATACTCTGCCTGGCCTCGGCTAATACGGGTGTAATAGGTGTTTCAAGGCTCACCGCGAGCATGGGGAAGTTCAACTTATTTCCGACGTGGTTTTATCATATTCACTCGAAATATAGAACCCCCACGAGGACGATCTTGGTCTTCGGGTTGATCAGCCTCTTACTCACCCTTCCCGGAGACATTCCATTCTTGGCCAGCCTCTACAACTTCGGCGCCTCCTTTAGCTACTTACTGCTCATGGCGAGCCTATTGGCGTTGAGAACTCGGGATCGGGAGGTGTATAGACCTTGGAAGATCCCGTTTTCGATAAGGTTTAAGAGGGGAGATGAGGTCGTCGAACTCCCCGTTATAGGAGTTATAGGGCTCATAGGAGTCGCGGCCATCTGGATTCTCATAATCCTTCTAAACCCCGCCGGAAGATTCTTCGGCTTCCTCTGGGTCGCGGCCGGGCTCCTCTTCTATACGCTGTTTAGGAAAATCCATCACCGAAAATTGATAAGCCGCGACGAAGGAAACCTCGTCATCCCCGCGGGATACAGGATGAAGCTCGCGGTCTTGGTGAGACCCTCAGAGAATCCTGAGGTCGTGAGGAAGTCGATCGTGAGGGCCCTCGATAAGAGATTTGCCATAAAACTGGTGAGCATAATAGATTTCCCGAGAAAGGTAGTCGATAACCACACCGAAGATGAACTCAACGCCTTAAGGAAAAAACTCGAGGGAGAATTGTCAACCTTGGCCCGGGAATTGAGAGCTGATGGATTTGAGACCATGTACTCGGTGAAGTTCGGCGACTTCTTGGAAGTTCTCGAGGAAGAAGTAGAAAGAGGGGAAGTAGATTTCATAGCGTATATTGTGCGGGGATTTGATAAAGCGGCCTTTGAGAAGGGGATGGACGAGAAAGTGCGCGCCTTCATGTCCAGACACCCCGGCAAGATCATGTTGCTTAAGCGGGTGGTCTGACGCATCCCGAGACCCGATGCTTTACTATTTAAGTAGGTTTTATTCCTCCGGAATTCGATGATGGCGGCTAACAAAGGTGGAATTAGAGCCTTACTACACATATTCGTCGAATCAAATCAACTTGAGAAAGTCAGCAGGGAGATAACGAAGCTCCCTGAGACCGTGGACGTCTACGAAGTCACGGGCGAATTTGATATAGTGGCGATCGTCATTACTAAGAGCATAGATGACTTCAGGAACTTCCTCAAGGATAAGATACTCAAGATCCCCGGGGTTAAGAGCACAGTCACCTCCATAGTCCTGCACACGTATAAACGGGACGGTGTCGAGACCGGGGAATAGCAACATGGTTATTTAGGAGCTTAGACGCCCTTAATCGAATGACCTCAAGTGGCGAGGGCGGATTATATCGGTCTAGGCTTGGGAAGGAGATGGATGAGGACACGTTAAATTACCTATCCTCATTGGGGGATGACGGGGAGATCTTCTTGGAAGATATCGAGGGAACCGAGGCGCATGTGATAATGCTCTATGAGCAGGGGATAATAACTAGGGATGAGATACGGCAAATACTCCGAGCCCTCGAAGACCTGAAGAAGGAGGCGGCTGAGGGAAAGGTTGAATTACGTGACGGATTCGAGGACATCCACGAGTTAATAGAATCATACGTCATATCCCGCGTTGGAAGAGAGATCGGGGGAAAGATTCACAGCGGAAGATCGAGAAACGACCAGGTTGCCTTGGATATCAGGCTCAGGGTCCGAAAATACCTCTTGGAGATTTGGAGAGAGACCTTGGCGCTGGGGAGGGTGCTTCTCTCAAAGGCCGAGGAAGAAAGGGAGACTATGATCATGCATTACACGCATCTACAACACGCGCAAGTAGGGTACGTGTCTCACTACTTATTAGCCCATTTAGATCACCTGTTAAGGGACCTAGAGAGAATAGAGGCCTGCTATCACAGGACTAACAAATCTCCACTGGGGGCATGCGCGATCGCGGGATCAACGCTTCCGTTGGACAGGAATAAGGTGGCCGACCTCTTGGGATTTGAGGGACTCGTCGAAAACTCGATAGACGCGGTGAGCTCCAGGGACTTCGCGTTAGAAGCCGTCGCGACAGCCGCGATAATGATGGCGAATCTCAGCAGGATCGCTGAAGACCTGATAATTTGGTCCTCAACCGAGTTCGGATACATAGAGCTCCCGGATGAGCTTGCATCCCCCTCAAGCGTGATGCCCCATAAGAAGAATCCATGTGTGCTGGAGCTATTGAGGGCGAAGTCCGGGAAGCTCGTCGGATTACTAACCGAGCTCCTGACGATGATGAAGGGGATACCAACAGGCTATAATCGGGATCTCCAAGAGGCAAAGACGCCCCTGTGGGAAGCCCTAAAGGAGACCAGGGATTCCGTCAAGATCCTCGCGAAGATTATTCGGGGGGTGAGGTTTAAGCGGGAAAGAATGCTGGAATCCCTCGCGAAGAGCTACGCACCCGCCATAGAGCTCGTGGAGACCCTCATAAAATACTCGAAGCTTCCCCTGCGGGACGCGCATAGACTCGTGGGAGCCCTTGTTAAACAACTCCACGAAGATAATAAACCGCTCAAGGACTCCGATTTAAAGACATTAAACGAAATCTCTCAAAGAATCTTGGGGAAACGAGTAAACCTCCCCGAGGAGGTCTTCAGGAAGGCGGTGGACCCGAAAGAGGCTGCTAAAGCCCGGAGGACAAGGGGGGCCTCGACGCCCAGAGAAATTGAGAAGATGCTCGAGGACAGGAGGAATAGGCTTGAAGGAGCCGCTGAGAGGTTTGAGAAAAGTCTTAAAAATCTATTGAAATCCAAGAGAAAATTCGAAGAATCAATTTCCATGCTTATAAGCTAGCCTTAAGATTCAACTTTATTAGAGGCGTATTCCCGGGTTTATTGAGGATTATGAGCGGAGAAAAGGTCGTACTCGCGTACTCGGGTGGTTTAGACTCGACCTTAATAGCGATCCTCCTGAGGGAGCATTACGGCTTCAAGGACGTCGTCGCCGTCCTAGTCGATGTCGGGCAGGGAGACGAGGAGATAAAGCTCGCGAAAGAGAGAGCCGAGAAACTCGGGGTAGATCTGAGGTTCATCGACGGGAAAGAGGAATTCGTGAAAGAGTACGTCCACAGGTGCATCAAGGCGAATGGGAGCTATGAGGGGTATCCTGTTGGAACGTCGATGAGCAGGGTCTTGATAGGGTTGAAGGCCGCCGAGATAGCGGTCAAAGAGGGGATAGATAGCGTGGCCCACGGGGCGACTGGGAAAGGAAACGATCAATTCAGGTTAGAGGTCGCGTTCAAATACGTTGGCCCCCACCTCAAAGTGATAGCGCCTGTCAGAGAATTAAACCTCACCAGAATCCAAGAGGAGGAGATGTTAAAGAAACATGGGATAGAGATTAAGAAGCCTAAGGGTAAGATAGGCGGCGACGTCAACTTATGGTCCCACTCCATCGGAAGCGGGCAATTCGAGGACCTGAAGACCCAGTGCCCGGATGAAGAATACTATTGGGTTAAGCCTCCAAACGAGATCCCGGATGAACCTAGGGAGATCATGATCAAGTTTGAGAAGGGGATTCCAGTCGAAGTAGATGGAATGACCGATCCAGTTGAGATGATAATAAAGCTGAACTACATCGCCGGAGAATACGGCATCGGGAAGATAGACATCTTAGAGGACGGGATAATAGGATTCAAGTCTAGGGAAATCTACGAGGCGCCTGCCGCGACAATCCTCCTAACAGCCCACGCCGACCTCGAAAACCTAACCCTGACAAAAGAACAACTCAGATTGAAGCGGCAAATAGACCAGCTATGGGCAGACATGGTATATCATGGACTCTGGCTTCACCCCCTTCGAAGGGATTTAGACGCCTTCATAGAATCCACGCAGAGGTGGGTGAATGGAAAGGTAACGATCAAGCTGATGAAGAATTCATTCCAGATAATTGAGAGGGAGTCGCCGGACGCGCTCTTCGCCCCTGAGATAAGGAGCTTAAAGGCCGCGGGATTCGATCAGAGGGACTCCACCGGAGCCGTGAAGGTCTTCACGTTGCCATTCCAGCTATACAGCAAGAAAGGAAGGTAAAACCGCGGATCCAAAAGCATTCAACCTCCCTTATTTTAGAGGAGTTCATTTACCCTCACAAATATCTCCAAGAAAAATCCGTCTTACGTTTCCTAAAACATGTTTTCAAAAATTGGTTTAATGGGCCCGGTGGGATTCGAACCCACGACCTACGGGTGTCCAAGGGGAGCCGTAATAATCTCCCCTTATGAGCCCGCCGCTCCACCAGGCTGAGCTACGGGCCCTCGGGTATACGCTGAGTGAGCTTAGATTTAATGCTTACCTCATGTTGAGAGGAATCCGCCGTCTACGGTGACTAATGCTCCGGTCATATATGTGGAGAGATCGCTCGCGAGGACTAAGACGATCCTAGCCACCTCATCTGGTTCGCCGAACCTCCCGAGGGGGAGCCTGCTCTTAAACGCCGCTGCGGACTTAATTAGATCTACCTTTAGCTTGAGGACCTGTTTTGCCGCGGCCTTCACTCCCCGCGTCATTATCCCGCCTGGAATCACCGCGTTTACTCTGAATCCATGTTTTCCGTATTCTTTCGCCAGGCTTCTGGTGAGCGCTATGACCCCGGCCTTACTTATCATGTAATGGACTAGGTCCTTCTCGAACGGTAGTATTGCCTCTATCGATCCGATATTCACTATTACCCCTCCCCTCTTCAATCTCCTCTTTATCATGTGCTGGCACATCCACAGAACCGAGTGCAAGTTTATCTCCATGACTTTTTCAAGAAACCCCTCGTCTAGATCTAAGAAGTTTTTGAATGGATAGATGACCGCGTTATTTACCAGTATATCCGGTTCACGCCCCCGTAATTTCTCCCATAGATCGTCGATTTCCTCTCTGCGCGAAAGATCCACCTTGTGTAGATTAACCTCAACCCCGAACCCTGAGAGGACCTCCTTAACCCCCTTCAGAGCATCATAATCGATGTCAACTAGCTCTAGGGCGGCTCCGGCCTCGGCAAATCGATACGCGATGGCCGCTCTGATGCCCGCTGCTGCTCCGGTGACTAGGGCCCTTTTACCTCTCAGGGAGATGAGTTCTGATAAGGGCTTTAACTCCATCGGTAAAATATTGGAATTAAAAGGGAAATTAAGTATATGCTCCGGCCGGGATTTGAACCCGGGTCCCTGGCTCGAAAGGCCATTGTACGGCCCTGCGGGGCCTGTATACTTGTCCGGGCTATACTACCGGAGCGCAATAGTGATTTTATCGTCGGGGATATTTATGGATGTGCTCGCGGATTTGGGGGCTCCTTTATACTTATGAGAAGCTTCTTGAGTTAAGTGATCGGGAGGTCTGTGGTTGGCGGCTATAGCTTCTAAGAAGTTTTCTGATGAGCTATCGGCTCTCATGGGGAAGAAGGTGCGCGTAACCCTTTCGAGTGGGATGTGGTTTGAGGGGAAGATCTCCGCATATAATCCCTCCGACTATAGTCTATGGCTTATGGAGGCCAGGGACAAGGACGGCGGATTCTATGACCGGGTGTTTGTCTCGGGCAAGAGCATCGAATACCTAGTAGTCCTCGAGGCAGGTCCGGATCTATCAAAACTCGCCGAGAGACTTAACAGGGTCTTCCCGAATATGGTTAGATACATCAGAGAAGCGGACGTCATCTTAGTGATGGACAGGATCAGGGTCACCCGAGACGGCGTGGTTGAGGGAACCGGGCCGGCGGCTGAGAGGGTTAAGAAAATCTACGAAGAATGGAAAAGCGAGGAATCCGGAGCCTGAACCCCCCACTACAGCAAGTTAAATCCTTCACGCCCCAGCCCTAGATAAGGTGTTATACTAAAAAGGTGGAGGCTAAAAGAGACTCTCGGGCTTGGATGTAAAGGTCGTTGACGTCTTTGCTGGTTGCGGCGGCTTCAGCCTGGGATTCGGCGAAACCGTTAAGGCGGCTATAGAGAATCACCCACACGCCGTCAGGACGTACATATATAATTTCCCATGGGTCTCCGTGTTCCCTGAAGATGCCAAGAGGGTTAGCGGCAGAGTTATTTTGGAAACCCTAGGAGAGGTGGATGTTGTTATAGGTGGGCCCCCATGCGAGCCGTTTACGAGCATGAATCAAAGGAGGAAAAGGGACCCCCTGGATAGGCTCTTGGCCGACGCTCAAGGGAGACTGGTATTGGAATTCATCCGTCTAGTTGACGAACTCAGGCCGAGGGTCTACGTGATGGAGAATGTACCTGACTTAGTCGAGGGCCCCCTTGGAAATGTTTTGAGGAGATTCTTCAAAAGAATAGGCTATGAGGCTCACTTTAACTTCCTCGAGGCTCACCGTTACGGAGTACCATCTAGGAGATATAGGGTATTCATCTCCAACCTAAAACTTGATCTAAATGGAATGGAGGAGAGAGCTAAGTGTGTCGAAGAAGCGTTAAGAGGGCTTCCACCCCTAGGAGAGGCGCCGAACCATAACCCGGTTAAAGTGGGGGTTGTTAGACTCAGGAAGATAAGGAAGCTGAAGTGGGGTGAGGCATTATTCAGGTTCAGAGACTCCCTAAACCGCGTGCATAGAAATTGGGTTAGATTACATCCGAAGAAGATCGCACCCACGATCCACGGCAAATCCAGATTCATTCACCCGCATGAAGATAGGGTGTTAACCGTGAGGGAACAAGCACGATTGATGAGCTTCCCCGACGACCACGTATTCTACGGCGGGATAAATAGCCAGTTTAATCAGGTGGGAGAGGCCGTTCCACCCCTCCTCGCGGAGAAAATAGCTAGATTCATTCTCAGAAAATTGAATGAGCTTTAATGTTCTTTTTCTTCTTTGCCAGCCTCTTCCGGCAGCAATACCCTAACAATTCCATCCTTATCTTTTCTCATTAAGACGGTTATCTTCTTAGGCGGCTTTTCGGCGCCTCTACCCCAAATCAATTGATTTACGCCCTCGGAGATCTTCACATCTTCCGCCTTCATATGTCTCTGGGCAAACTTCTTGAGCAGATTTATTGCCTTCTTCGCCCGCCTTTTCCGAGAAGCCTCATAGGCATCCCTCAAGGGCACCGTGTAAACTCTCTCAAGAACCGTCTCGCTCATATCTCAGCACCTCCTAAGGCTTGATTCTACCCCTTCTCCAATGCCTCCGCTTAACATGGAACCTAACAGCTCCATGCGTTCGCATCACGACCCAGGCTGGGACTGGCCAGGCCTTCTTCATCGCCCTGGCGAGCTTCTTCTTGAGCACTAGAGTTCTAATCGTCATGTGGTGTTGGGCCTCCCTAGGTATCCTGAGGGGCCTAGGATTAAAATAAAGATTTCACTCCCGTTAGAGCCTTCTAATTTTAATATCACGTTTGGCCATCAACCTGCTCAAGATCTCCTTAAGCATCTTATCGGTTATCGGCATCCTCACCCTCCCACTATTCGCCAGCTGAATCAACTGCTCCTCCAACTGCGCGACCAATTCAGGCTTAATAAGCCTCAGATTAGCCAGCCTCTGACGTGCCTCAGGGGTTAGGATCACCCTCATCGCCGCCTGCCTCTCCATCTCCCTTCTAAGCCGCTCCTCTTCCGCGAGCTTCTCTTGGATCTCCGCCATCCTCTTCGCTTTCAACTTCTCGAGCTCTTCATCGTCGACGGACAAAGCCTAAATCCCTCCTAGAACATGAAATCGCCGCTATAATTTATAACCTGCTCCCCGGCTGAGATGCGAATAAGCCCCAAAATAATTTACTATGCAGTGGTCAGAATTAAATAAACTCTTCTCGGAGGGGTGTGGGTAATCTCGGCATTAGATGGCTTGGAATAGGTTTATTTACAAGTGGAACAGAGGGGCTGTCACTATGTTGGGTGGTTATTCTTCTGGGAAGAGGCGGTTCTCTCGAAG
>CAZAVQ010000010.1:0-12280 GCA_964488635.1 uncultured Nitrososphaeria archaeon | reverse complement strand
TTCGTCACGCTCAGCGGCTCGGAGATCTATTCCTCTGAATTGAAGAAGACCGAGGTTTTGACGCAGGCCATGAGGAAAGCTATTGGGGTGAGGTTGAGGGAGAGGAGGAAGGTCTATGAGGGCGAGGTGACCCAGCTCGACATAAAGACTAGGAAGCATCCATACAATCCGTATCAAGAGATACCGGATCACGTGGTGATAGAGCTCACCACGAAGGATGATAGGCGGGTTTTCAGAGCGGGAGCAACCATAGCTACTTACTTACTCCAGCAGGGAATCACCCTCGGAGACATCGTGACAATCGACGCCGAAACCGGGAGGGTCACCAAGATGGGAAGATCCGAAAAAGCTGCGGAAAAATATGATATAACAACATTCGATGAGAAGCTCGTCCCGAGACCAAGTGGCCCCGTAGAGAAAGAAAAGGAATTCGTATACGTCTTAACACTCCACGACCTTGATCAATTAAGCGCGCAATCGAGGAGCGGCGGCCTCCTAAGCCTATTCTTCGGAGGACTTCAAACACGCGAGATCGATAATGAGGTTAGAAGAGATGTGGATGATATGGTCAAGAAGAGGGTCGAGGAGGGAACGGCTGAGATAATCCCCGGAGTACTCTTCATAGACGAAGTCCATCTACTCGACATCGAGGCATATTCTTTCCTGAACGCGGCGATGGAAAGCGAGCTCGCGCCAATAATGATGTTTGCCAGCAATAGAGGCGTAACGAAGGTCAGGGGCACGGATCTATCTTCTCCACATGGTATTCCATTAGACATGCTCGATAGAATGCTCATCATAAGCACAAGGCCCTACACCCGCGACGAAATAAAGAAGATACTCGAGATAAGATCAAAAGAGGAGCGGGTTAAGGTCTCAGAAGAAGCTTTAGAAAGATTGACGACAATCGGCGAACAAGCCACCCTCAGGTATGCGGTTCAGTTGCTGACTCCCAGTTACATAATCGCTAAGGAATCCAAGAGGGAAGAGATAGCGGTCGAAGACGTGGAGAGGGCGGTAAAGCTATTCGCCGACGTGAAGAGATCCGTCGAAGAACTGGAGAAATGGCGGGACAGATACCTGTATTAAGGTATTTCCTAAAAAATCCCGATGTAAAACGCGGATCCCAACGAGCTAGAATTTTTAACTTAGGCCATGAAAATAAAATGACAAAGTAGGGGACATGGTTTATATAAAGAAGCTGACGATCCAGGGGTTCAAGTCCTTCGGCCCTAGGAGGATCTCTATAGAATTCGAGAAAGGATTCATAGTCGTCACGGGGCCTAATGGAGGTGGAAAATCAAACGTATTGGACTCCATCAGGTTCAGCCTGGGAGAGCTGAGCGCCCACAACCTGAGGGTCGGCAGGATGGCGGAGCTCGTCCATGATGATCCCTCCACTTCTTGGGCGAAGACCTCGCTCACCTTCGATAACTCGGAAAAAGTTCTTCCCATAGACTCCGAGGAGGTCACGATCTCCAGGAAGATAACTAGAACCGGAGAAAGCGAATACTACGTCAACGGAAGACAAGTATCGAGAAACGAGCTCCTAACGCTGCTCTCGATGGCGAATATCAAGCCCTCGGGATTCAACATAGTGCCTCAGGGATCAGTTATAGAGATAGCGGAGATGGGGGGCTCTGAGCTTAGGAGGATGCTAGAAGAAGTCGCGGGAATAAGCGATTATGAGAAGAAGAAGGCTGAAGCCGAAGAACAGCTCGCCGTAGCGGAGAAAAACCTGGCAATAGCGAAGGCTAGCGCCAAAGAAGTGAAGATCAGGGTAAAGCAGCTGGAAAAAGAGAGGAACCAGGCATTCAGAAGGAGGCAGGTGGAGGAGTTTCTAAACGCCATCAAGAGGTTAAAGTTGGAGAGAGGGATAAACCTCTTCGAGAAGGAATTAAAAGATATCGATGAACAATTGTTAAACCTCGAAAAAAGAATTCTGGAGTTTCAAAACGAGAAAGCCCAGCTCTTAACGGAGAAAAATGACATCAACTTAGAGATTGAAAAGCACTCTCAAAAACTTGAGGAAATAGAATCGGAGTTATCGAGGCTTCAATCCGAGAAAACAGACCTGGAATCGAGGATAAATGATCTACGAATAAATTCCTCGGTGCTAGAGGAAAGATCAGCGAGCATACTCAAGGAAAAAGAATATTTCTCGGAGAGGGTTGCGAGCCTAACTGAAAGTTTACGGGAATTAGGATCCAAACTAGAAGATGGAGAGCTTAGCCTGAAGGCGTTAACGGATAAATTGGAAGAGAAGAGAAAGGAATCAGAGATTTTTTTGAGAGAGTTAAATGAGGTCGAGAGAAAGTACCGAGAGCTCAGGGATATAATCGAGAGAGAAGAGGAGGCGAGGAGAGAGGAAAGGCTGAGATGGGAGGTCGAATTAAGCCGGGCGAGGGCGAGGTCTGATGAAATAAAGAAAACCATGGCCGAGACATATTCGGAAATAAATGAACTATCTAAAATCTCACGGGAAAATATTTCCAGCTTACTCTTGTCTTGGGCTCGGCTCCGCGAAGAAACCGAACAAAAAGAGAAAATCTTAGAATACCTCTCAAAACTTAGGGCTTCCCTCAACGGCTTAGCCCATAAACTTTCGGAAATGGAAAATGCGTCATGGCAACTCTCGACTATCCTTGAGAAAATAGCTTCTTCCGGGGTACTGAAGGAGTCGGATGATGATGCCGAGCTTTTGGAGGCCATGCAGCTATCCGGCTTAAATGGAGTTCGAGGATTTCTCAGAGATGCAATTATCGCCGACGAATCGGGGTATAGAATCCTTGAGTCCGCCGTCGGAGAATGGATTAGATCTCTAATCGTAGACAGTTGGGAGCTAGGAGTGAAGCTGGCCGAGTTATTCGGCGAATGCGGCATTAGGGTCAGGATAATATCCCTAGACGTCGCGGCCTCTCGGCCGAATAAGGTGAAAATCCCGGGAGTGACTTTCAGGGAAAAATGGGCCGAGATAGCATTAGGATATCTCCTTAGAGATGTTGATTTTTCCGGGAAAGAGGAGGCGCTTGGAGAAAAAAAGCTGGTGACACGGCGCATCATAATATACCCTGACCTTAAGATAGAAACGATAGTCCCGGATAAAATGATCTTAAGCGAGGTCCTGAATAACGAATATCGAAACTCCGTCAAACTCCTTAAACGACTCAGATCCATCATCTTAGAGAAACGCGCCGAAATCGAGGAGCTGAAGGAAAAAATAGCTGAGAAAGAAAAAGAATTAGATGAACTAAATTCGGAAATCCAATCCCTATCCCAGCGATCATGGGCCCTCTACTTTCAATTATCTGAGGCGGCATTAAAAGAAATCAAAAACATTCTGGAGCTTAAAAAACTTGGGGAAGAGTTAGCCGCGGTCGTTAAGAAGTCTAAGCTCGCCGAAAAGGCATTAGAAGAACTCCCCGCGCCCCGAGTAGACTACCACGGAGAAATCGAGGGACTCGAGGAAGAATTGAGGAAAAGACGGGAGATCTATGAGAGAAGTAGGCTTGAATGCGTTGGATTAGAGGCGGAGATCAAGGGTTTACGGAGGGAGCTGGGATCTCTTAAATCGGAGCGAGAGAGGCTCCTCGAAGAGCGATCTAGGCTAGAACGACGAATGGCCCAGATAGATGAAGAGAGAGAATTGGTATTAATGAAACACGAGGAGGCCCTGCGGGAGATTGAAGCACTCGAAGAGAGTCTCAGGGAAAGGAATTCCAAGATGGAGGAGTTAATTGGGACGAAATCTGAGTTAAAGACGAAATTAAATGAACTCTCAGAAAAGATTAATCAAGTGAACTCTAGGATCGAGCGGATTGAAGACGAGTTGCAGAGATTATCCTCCGCGAAGACATCCTTACAGGTGAGAAGAGCGCAGCTCGAAATCCAGTTAAAGAATCTCCGCGAGAAGATCGAATCGGTGGGATTCTCCGAAATCCGGTTCCCAGATATAGATGATAAATACTTGTCTAAGTTGGAAGAGAGGCTTGAAGAAGAACTTAAGGAATTAGAGATGATAAATCAGCTGGCGCCAGCTCAGTATGAGGAGTTGATCGGGAACTATAAGCTGAGATCGTCTAGGATAATGGAGTTGGAAGCGGAGAGGATGGAGATTATCAAATTCATAGAGTGGGTTGAGGGGGAGAAGAAGAGGATCTTTATGGAGACCTTTAACCGCGTCGCCGACGCCTTTGAAGAATACTTCACGCGATTAACCGGGGGAAGAGGATGGCTTAGACTCGAGAACCCGGACAACCCATTTGACGGAGGGGTTGAGATGATCTTGGCTTTCCCAGGGAAACAGCCGAGAAGCGTTAGGGCGGCCAGCGGTGGCGAGAAATCCGTTGCCGCTGTTGCCTTATTACTGGCTTTACAGGGATTGACTCCTGCGGATTTCTATGTTTTCGACGAAGTCGATGCTCACATGGATCTACAATATACGAAGAGGTTAGCCGAGTTATTCAAGGAGATGGCGAAGAGGACCCAGATAATAGTGATAAGCCTTAAGGACGTGATGGTCGAGAAGGCGGATCAAGTCGTCGGCGTATATAACAGCGGCGGAGTATCGAGAATAGTGAAGACGAAGCTCGAAGAGGTGGTCAGGAGTGGCTGACAAGGTAATCACGATCTGGAATGACCCGAGGTGGAGAGTTCTCTTCGACATCACAAAACTCGATAGGGTAAAACCATGGCAAATTAAGCTAGTTGAAGTCATACGGGCATTAATGGAGGAGCTCGAAAAATACGAAAAATTGGATTTGAACTCCTGCGGAATAGCAGCATATTCCGCGGCCACGATCCACAGGATGAAAACAGAGAGACTTTTGAAGGCGGATATCCCGAGCGTCGAAAATAGGCGGAGGATCGGAGAGAATCTGGTAGTTCCTCCCCCAGTAGATCTACCATATATGCCCGAATTCATGATTACGACGGTGGGCGAGCTCGTCCAGGCCTTGAGGAGCCTCTTTCTGAGAGCGGAAAGAAAGAGAAATGATGAAGGTGGGCTGGTCTTCGACATCTTCGACGTCAAAATGGATGAGTTCCTCGTGAAGATAGAGGAGCGGCTAGAAGAGTTCTTGCGGGGACTCCGGAGGATCTTTGGGGATAAGGAGATAATAGACATTTCAAACATCTTTGTGGGAGTCGATAGGCTAGAGGCCGCTAGGAGATTCATACTTCTGCTTTTTGCCGCGGCCAAGGGCGTAGTCGAACTCATAGAAGACGAGGAATGCAGATTGGTCGCGGTGAAGATGCTCAATAACCCACCCCTTGAGCAATCGATTGGGTGATATACGTGTAAGGTAAATAGTAATTGGTGATGGGGGCCCGGTGGTGAAGGTGGAATGATCGACGCGGAAGAATTGAAATCGAGGGTCGAGGCCATATTATACGCGGCTGGTAAACCCATCACGTTAAGAATGATAATGAGGATGTGTCAGACGAGATCCAAGAAGAGGGTATTGGAGGCAATATCCGAACTCAAACGACAGTATGAAGAGAATTCAAGCGCCCTCGAACTCCTCGAACTTCCAGGCGACCGATACTATCTCAAACTCAAAAAGAAATACATGGAACTCGTTAAGAGAATCCTGAAAAAACCCTTACTGAGCCGCGGGGTGATGAGAACCCTCTCTTTTATAGCCTATCACCAGCCAATTGAGCAAAGCAGAGTGGCGGAGGCCCGCGGCGGCGCGGCGTATAAACATGTTAAGATATTGTTGGAGAAGGGGTTAATCGAAGCGGAGAAATCGGGTAGAACTCTCATATTGAGGACAACGCCTCTATTTGCTGAACTCTTCGGCGTCGATGACGATCCCTCCGCGATAAAGAGGAAGCTTAAGGAAAGGATGAAGGATCTGGGTATAGACATAAAGAAGGGCGGCGAAACTAGGCGGCTTCAATCTTCCGGACGATAAATGACCATTAGGATCGCCCACACCGTGATTAACGATATAGCGAAGACCTCTAACGCGCCGATTGAAGGCCAGGGAATCGAGGCGGCCATCAAGAATCCTAAAACGGACATGAGGGTAAAAGTTACTCCTAGCCCGCGTTTCCACGGCGTCATGAGGAAGGCTACTCCGAGAATTAATATAGAGACCCCCATTAAGATGAAAAATTCCAGCGAAACGAATAGGTGAGGATAGGTCCCCTCCGGGAAAAGGGCGATTAAGAGTAGGTGGATCGCTCCTAAGAGGAAGAGGGAGGAAGCAAGGGCCGTCAACTTCCCACTTAAACGCGCCAAGAGATAGAAGGAATAGACTATGGCGAAGATGGATGCAGCTCCCAATCCATAATTAAACACGAAATTGTACTTAACATCTACTGCTCCCAAATCGCTTAGGGCATTCCTAGTTATCGAAAACCAGGGATTAAGTGATATTGAAGCTATTATCGTGAGCCATCCGATCATGAGAGCGAGGACGCCGAAGAAACGAATAACCTTCAAGATGGGTGTTAGAGAATTTTTCTCCATCGAGACCACCGATTTACGGCAAATAATATAGCGGCTTAATCGGATTTATGTGTAAGTGTAGTTTACTGTTGTCTCCTTCTCGAGACGCCGACGGCCGTTCCAGTTCTTCCAGTGGTTCTTGTCCTCTGCCCGCGTACCTTGAGGCCTAGGGAGTGCCTAATCCCCCTCCAAGACTTTATCCTCATCTCCCTCTGGATGTCCTCCCTTATCGTGTAAACTAGATCAGATCCGTAGAGATGCAGATCCTTCCCCGTCACGGGGTCTCTCCTCCTATTAAGGAGCCAAGCTGGTATGCCGTATTTCTGCGGGTTCTTGGCCACCTCTTCGAGCTTCTTAAGCTCCTCATCACTCAAAAAGCCTAGCCTCTTCTCAGCGTCGATTCCGGCCGCCCTGGTCATCGCGTATCCCAGCATTACTCCAATTCCCCTGACGGCGGTTAGGGCATAGGGGACTTTTAGGGAACCATCTAGATCTGTTCCGAGGAACCTGACTATCGGCCTGAACTCCTTGACCAGCTCCGTCATTCCCTTCCAAACTCCTCGGTGTCCGCGGACTTATAAAGATTAAAAACCTCGAATTAAAGGGGCTCCTCTAAGTTCTCTCGGAGAAAATTCTTTAATGAATATTTATATGTGGGCTGAAGCAAAAAGGTCTGAGAAACATGATTACAGGTATTGAATGGATCGTCGTCGCCGTGGTCCTCGTGATCCTCCTCTTATGGGGTCCATCCCAGCTTCCCAAGATAGCTAGGGCATTTGGAGAGGCGAAGAAGGAATTCCAAAAAGCGACTAAGGAAGCAGAGGAAGTGGCCAAAGAAATGAAGGAGACTGTTCAACCCATCACGGATACGGTTACAGCCGCCACCGAGGAGGTAAAGAAGGTGGATGACAAATTGATAGAGATCGCCAAAAGCCTGGGGATAAACACCGAGGGTAAGACTAGGGATCAGATAGCAGAGGAGATCCTGAAAAGGACTAAGAAGAGCTAAAAATAGAATAAAACAAGGCTCCAAGGGAGGTTTATGTTCCACGGTCCAAATGAGCTTAAAGATTCCTAAATTTCTACATATCAGCCATGAAAGCCTGAAATATTAGAGCTTAAAGGATTTATCGCGATAGATTCTCTGGACCCAAGTGATGCGGAGGCGGCGGAGGTGTCGAAGGGAGGAAAAGAGGAGAAAGAGGAACCGCGAGACATGAAGGAGATGACGTTACTTGAACATTTAATGGAACTTCGAGATAGGATGAAGGTGTGTCTGATAACTATCGGCGTTCTAACTTTTCTGATGCTAGTCTTTCCAGCGCAATTAACCTCGCCGTGGGAGCTTTTTTACATGTATAAGCCTCTCGTGTCCTTCATCCTAGATTGGATAAACTCCATGGTGAGGCCTCAGGCCTTGGAGCTTTTCGCCGGAACAATTACGGCTCCTCTGGAAATCTATTTCATCGCGGCGCTGGTCTTTGCTTTAATCTTCAGTAGTCCCGTAATCGGATATGAGGTCTTCAAGTATGTCGACCCGGCACTTTATCCTCATGAGAGGCGGATGATCTATCCGTTTCTCGCGGCTTTTCTTACCCTCTTCGTAGCCGGACTTGCTTTCGGTCTCTACGTGATAACTCCCTTCACGTTCAAGGCTATGCTGATCTTCTTCCCCTATGCCGGAGTAACGTTTCCTGGGATCTCCGTAATGGATTTCTATATGACCGTGCTGATAGTGACGCTCGCGACGGGCGTGGTCTTCACAACCCCCGCGGTGTTAGTCTTATTGGTGAGAGTCGGCCTATTGAGCACGAAAACGATTGAGAGGAACAGGAAATGGATCTACGGAGCCATGTACATAGTTGCCGCGATAATAACGCCTGACGGTGGAATGTTCACGAACCTGATACTGCTCGGGGTATTCGTCGGCCTACTCGAAGGAGGACTCTTCGTAGCCAAGAGATATGAAAAACGGAAAGAACCCGAGGCGGAGACGGAGGAATCCCCGGTCGAAGAGGAGGATAGATGTAAATTCTGTGGAGCCCCGCTTGAGGGCAGGACTTTCTGCCCGCGCTGTGGAAGATCACAGACTTAGGACTGTAAGCTCCTTATCTTCTCTTTGATCTTCTTCACGGTCCCGCTGATAGTTATCACCCGAAGTGCAACCGGTTCTGAATCTATTCTTTTTACGAAGGCCGCCGCCAATAGGAGTCTTGGAACGTGATCTAATGCGCATCTGAGAATAGTCATTCCCTTATCCGGGTAGTTCCTGATGACCCTGAGGTCCGCGGAGGCGAGGCCAAATATTCCGAAGAGCTTTTTATATGATGTGAGAACCGCTTTCGCGATATGATCCGGGTTTTTCTGCGGTTCTGATGTCAAGAGTATGTATCGTTTCTTACGCCTCTTAGCCAAGTTTAATCACGCCCCTGGCGACATAGTTTTTAGATAATTTAATCAGATTTGTCTCCAAAACCTTCTCGGGTACTTTTGAGACGGAGTTTAATGCTTCCTGCTGATCATATCCTAAGACCTCTAATAGCGACGCGAGTTCTCTAGGCCCCCTCAAATCTAATTCATCAGAGGCTCCGGATGACACTATGATCTCTATCTTCCGCCCGAGAACCTCTACAACCTTTAAGGCGGTCTCCAAGAAAGCTTCCCCATCCTCAAGGAAATAGGTGAAGGGCAGCTCTACCCTGTTTTTTATCAACGCGGCTACTCCTTTATCAAATCTAAACCTCGGCCTCGGAGGGATTATTAACGTATCCACCCTAGAGTCCCTCGCGGCGACCAAGGCCGTTTCGAGGTTTTCGCATAGAACTGTTATGATTTCAAATTTTCCACGGTTCTCCCTAAGCGATTTTAGTAGATCTCTACGTCCATCAGGTTTGAGGACCAGCTTTCTATAGATGGACACCCCGCATTCCCTAGCCCTCGCCTTCAATTCCTCGAAATCATCCGCGATGCTTTCCCCAGGCTCTACTACCGCGCCGGCGAACCCCAGTTTTCTGACGACTTTAAGGAGTGCTACGGCTTTATCGGCTGTTTCAGCCTTTATCCAAAAATCGATAAAGTGCCTCATCGACCTACTTCGATATCGTCGCCTTCGCTTGTAAGCTTTGCCTCAAGCCTTTTCCTCAGGACATCAACGTTGCCCCGTATCCGGACGACTATCTTTATCGGATCCTTATCCGAGGGCCTTATATGGCCGAGGAAGGCCGCCTGTTTATCGAGTCTTAAGTAAAGCTTACCGCCGTGTTTTCCCTTTTTTGACCGCTCGCTCCAAAGCTCCTCCCTATCCAGGGGCGTGAGATTTACAAGTATTCTGGAAAACGCCTTCTCCGAGGCTTCTCGATCTAATAGGAAGATTCTAACCAAGGTTATGGGATCGCCATAGTGACCTTCTAGCACCTCAGTAGATAGGGAGATCTTGTCGGCGGCCTCAGGCCCCAGCACGTTCTCAACGGCCCTAAGAACTTTTTTAAGGTCTTCCGTCGCGTGGCATAACACTTGTATGAAGAGTTCCTCGACCCTCGGCACGCGTAACCCCTCTTCTTACTGCTTTTTCGCTATCTTTCCAAAGAGTCTATATGGTTTATCTGTTCTGCTCCTCGCGAGCTGAAATACTATCTGGACCACCCGTAACCCGGCCCTTAATTTTATTGGGTGTGGCGTCATATTAGAGATCTCAAGGATCTGGTGGTTGTAGGATCCGGGGTGAATGAAGCCGCTGGCGGAGTGGATTGCTAACCCCATCCTCGCGTACCTGCTCCTGCCCTCTATCCAGCCGCAGACATCTTCGTCGACGTAGATCTTCTCGACGGTCATCCCCAAGATTATTCCATGGGGTGGGAGTATTATCTCATCGGATCGGATCTCTTCTACCACATCCTCGAAGCGCATCTCTGACAGATCTATTAAATCGATATTGTTCTTGAATCTCCAAAACTTATTGGAAAGGGTTAGATCCACCGATCCGGGGCCTATCTGATCGGATTGTATCTCCGGCTCGAATCTGATTTTCCCCAACCTCATAAACTCCCTGATATCGCGATCGGTCAATATCATGGAGCGCTCTCGGGAGAGAAACGGGGCTGTGTCCTTAAAATATGTTGCAATTATCTACGTTCGAGCCTACGCCTCTTGATCAATGCTTAAATATCCCCTGGGAAGCCCTCCATCGAAGATGGGCGTTTACACGATGCTCGAGAACCTTTGGCGGGAAAAACCCGAAGAACTCCGTGCACTAATGAAGCAGAGGCTGATCAGGTGGAGGCGACAGCCCGCGGTAGTCAGGGTTAGGAAGCCGCTGAGACTGGATAGGGCGAGGAAGCTCGGATACAAGGCCAAGCAGGGATTCGTGGTCCTGAGAGTGAGGGTCAGGAGAGGTGGTTTTCAGAAACCGAGACCGAGAGCGGGTAGGAGGCCAAAGGCCCTCGGAGTAGTTAAGCATAAGGTAAACGTCACGATGATGGAGGAGGCGATTCACAGGGCTCAGAAAGCGTATCCAAACCTCTATCCCATAGGGGCCTACTGGGTTGCGGAGGATGGACTGTACAAATGGTATGAAGTGATCATGGTCGATCCCCATCACCCATCAATACTAAATGATAAAGAACTGAAACTCCCAGATCCTCTCCTCAGAAGGGTTAAGAAGAAACTCTCTAAGAAAGAAGAGAAAAAGAAGAGATAAGCAATTACCTAACTATTCCTCCATCTTGATAGCTTCAACCGGACAACCTTCAGCCGCGCTCTTCACGTCATCCACCATATCCGCGGGGGGCTCGCCGACGGTTGGATCTCCGCCAACCCTGTATTGCTCCACGATCTGGCTCTTTCCATCATCTTCATTCTGCTCGAAGAAGTTCGGCGCCAAAGCCCAGCAAGCTCCGCAACCTATACAAGCATCCTTATCAATTCTCACCCGAACCATTTGCCATCGTATTTTTCGCTGAAAAAGCAGGACTTAAAGATTGGTTTTGTTACATCGTGCAGCGATCTTATTCGAAATCCGTACTTTTGAGTCGTAATACGCCCAGTCCGTAGGCCGATAGTAACCGTTTTAAAGATTCTGAAATCCCTATCCTTGGGAATGGAGCTAGCCGGCATAGTTGGGAAACCAAACGTCGGTAAGAGCACGATGTTTGCCGCCATGACCCTGGCCCCTGTTGAGATTGCCTCGTATCCATTCACCACCATTAAGCCAAATCGGGGGATAACCTATCTGAGGATAAATTGCGTATGCAGAGAGCTCGGCGTCAAAGATAATCCAAAGAACAGTAAATGCGTGGATGGAGTCAGGCTGATTCCAATAGAGATAATCGATTGCCCAGGAATAATCAGACAAGCGCATGAGGGGAGGGGGCTCGGACTACAATTCCTCGATGAGATAAGGCAGGCATCGGCGCTAATAGTCGTAGCGGATGCGGCGGGGGCAACCGACCCTGATGGAAATCCGATAAGGCCTGGAACCGGAAACCCCGTTGAAGATGTGAGGCTTGTCGAAGATGAGCTTGACCACTGGCTATATGGTTTACTGATGACCGATTGGAAGAGAATTAGCAGGGTTGTTGAGAGTAAGGTTGGAATGCTTGAAGAAGAGTTGGCGAAGAAGTTTTCAGGTCTAAGAATAAATGAATCAACCATACAGACGGTAGTACAGGAACTCGACCTCAATCCCACCCGGCCAACGAAATGGAGCGACGAAGAGCTCTTTCAATTCATTAGGAGACTGCGGGAGACGAGCAAGCCGATAATAGTCGCCGCCAACAAGATAGACTTACCAGAAGCCGAGGACGGGATAAAAGAACTAGAAAGAGC
>CAZAVQ010000009.1:0-12363 GCA_964488635.1 uncultured Nitrososphaeria archaeon | reverse complement strand
GAAACTTTTGGTAAAGTTCGGGGTCGACGAACGGGATCAAGATAGGATCTTAACCATGCTCGACAGAAAATTGATAGACGACGCGATAAATCTCATGAAAAGACTAGATGTCGGAGAAGAAGCGATAAAGTCGATTCGGGAATTGGTCGGATTAGAGGGGTATGACCACGAAAGAATATTCAAGAGAGCTTCTGAGATCCTGTCGCCTTGGGGTGAGGCTGAGAGGTGTTTAGAGAATCTACGGGAAATAATCGAGACGGCGAGAGAAGGCGGCGTGGATTCTCCGATAATGGTTTCCCCTGGGCTCGCGCGGGGTCTAGAATACTACGACGGATTCATCTTTGAACAAGGGCTTCCAGGAGTTCACATATCCTTCAATGGAGGTGGGAGGTATGACAGGCTCGTTGAGCTCTTCGGTGGAAAACCGACGCCGGGCGTTGGATGCGCGATAGGCATTACAAGGCTGATGCAATACATGCTGGATAAATCACTTGGGGTTCCAGAGCCGCCGAGACCTAAAACTCTCCTGATAGGCATTGCAGGGGTATCTCCAAAATATGTCGCAAGGGTTTCCGATAACTTGAGGAAGTTGGGGATAGCGGTTGAGGTCGAGGTTACCGGGAAAAAGCTTCCAACGGCCATAGAGTTCGCCGTGAAACACGGGATGAAATTCTTGATCATAGTCGGAGAGAGGGAGGAAAAAGAGGGAAAGATCTCGATCAGAAACTTGGAAACCCGGACACAGGTAGAGGTCGACCTAAAAGACGCGAAGAAGATAATGGAGGTATTTGAGGGAACTTGAGCTTCCTCGACCCCTTAACCCAGTTAGAGGCGTTGGCCGCGTTAGCGCTCATCTCCATATTATCCCTAAGATACCATTTACTTGACAGAGAGGGAGTGCTGGCATCAATTCCAATCGGTTACGTGATCTTCACCTTGGGGGGAATAGAGTACTTCGTTATGTTACTGTTATTCTTTGGATTATCTAGCATCGCGACGAAGATCAGGGTCAGAAAGATCGGAGCAAACTTCTTGGAAAAAGACTGGGTCAGAAGCTGGAGGAATGTGTTTGCAAACGGTTTCGTCCCGGCATCGATAATAGTCTCTGGATACGTTTGTCGAACTCTATGCAGCTCGTTGGTGGCCATAGGGTATTTAGCCGCTCTTGGAACGGCTTTCGCCGACACGCTGGCAACCGAGATAGGATTACTCTACCCGAAAAAGCCTCGGCTCATAACAAACCTCAAAGAGGTAATCAGGGGAACTCCAGGGGCGATATCCCCTTACGGCTATGCCGGTGGTTTCCTCGCGTCCCTTATAGTGTGCGCCTTCTCCTATGGACTGGGCATCACTAACCCATTCTCATTTCCAATAATAATCATCGCCAGCATCTTGGGAATGACCATAGACAGCGTCCTCGGAGCGACGATCCAAGCAAAATACAGGTGCAGAATATGCGGAAAGCTCACCGAAAAACCCCATCACTGCGGCCAACAATCAGAAAAAATAACGGGCATAAAAATAATCAATACACACGTCGTGAACCTAATATCGACGGCCGCCGGGGGAGGAATAGCCGTAATAATCGTTAGCTTAATATTCTAACCAGATGAGGATTTAAGTAGAGGATTTTCTTGTTAAGGTGGCGGAGGGCCCGTGGCCTAGCTTGGATAAGGCGGCGGCCTCCTAAGCCGCAAATCGTGGGTTCAAATCCCACCGGGCCCGCTGACATCTTCTCTTTATTGGATTATTTGTCCTTCTTCTTTTCTTGTTATGATTGAGGAGATTAGGGCTGATGCTATTATCACGGTTATTATGGCCGTATAGGTTTCGGGGTTTATTATGCCGGCTTTCAGGCCGAAGAGCGCCGAGACTATTCCGAAGGTTAATCTGAAGTTGAAGATCACTCCCACGAATTTTGATAGGGATTCCCCTCCCCTTAATCTCTTGAAGACTACTTTTGAGGAGAGGTATTTCGAGAAGAAGGACAGGGGGAGGAGGAATGCGGCCACGATTAAGCTGGTTGAGTTCATTATCGAGAATTTCATGAAGGATCCTGCTTTGAAGAAGAATATTGGGGAGAAGAAGGCGAAGACTATTCCCTTGAGTTTGTCGACAAGCGTTCCATGTTCTTCTAAAACCTCGGAGAATAGGAATCCCATCATGAACGCGAGGACCGCTTCGCTCACCATGACCTTCTCCGCGAAAAAGAGGAGCGCCAATAGAATCAATAATAGAAACTTCAACTCCATCTCCGCGAGGTTTTCCCTGTATCGTGAGAAGAGCCATCTTCCGAGCTTGGGGGCATACCACATGAAGAGGATCAAGACGGCGAAGAAGCTTATCGTCACATAATCTATTGCGGCGAAGATGATCGTCAGCGAGATCATGCTCCAGATATCTATTAACATCGCCGCGGCCATGATCACGTGGCCTATCTGTAGATTAAGTAAACCTCTCTCACGTAGAATCGGATAGAGGAGGGCGAGAGACGTCGTGGAGAGTGCTATGGCGACTAGGGCGGACTGTTTTATATCCAAGTTAAAGATCGGGAGAGTTGCTAAGAAGATCACGCAGAAGGGGACGAAATAGGCAGAGGAGGCCAATAAGAGGCTGTGTTTGGCGTGTTTTTTGAGTTCTTCCTTGTCCAATTCCAGACCTGCTAGGAACATTAATCCCAAGATCCCGTAGTTCGCCATGAAGTCTATCCATGGGAGGGAGCCGACGTCGAGGAGGTTTCCCCCGATTATACCCGCCACGATTTCGAGGATGGCGGTTGACAATCCGATTTCGAGTGAGAGGAAGCCGAACGAGACGATGAGGAGGATGACCCAAAGCTCCTTCATTACCCGCACCAAGCGGAAACATTTCAATTTAAACCAAGCTACGTAACATTTGTCTGAGTTCGCTGAAAAATATGTCTTTTACATATTTTGGGTAAAGGTTATATAAGCCACCCCCTTTAACCCAGTTGGGTGAGTTGAAAGATGTCGTGGGAGAGTTGGTGGAAGAAGAGGTCGCCCTTCAGCAAGATCTTCGAGGAGATGGAGAGGATGATGAGGGAATTAGATGAAATGTTCTCAAAGTCATTTGAGGAACTCGAACGCGAGTTTCCCAGGAACCTGATCCGAGAGAGGAAGACAGATAAGGGGTATATCAGAGAATTCGGACCGATCGTTTACGGATACTCTATTAGAATCGGCCCCGATGGAAAACCCATCATAAGGGAATTTGGGAATATTAGGCCGGGACGCGTGCCTAAGATAGTTGAAGTTAGTGAGACGAGGGAGCCGCTGGTGGATGTCTATGAAGAGGGGGACTCTATTAAAGTGGTCGCCGAAGTACCGGGCGTCGACAAGAATGACATAAACCTGAATGTTTCGGAGAAGAAGCTGATAATCTCCGTTGACGCGCCGCAGAGGAAATATTACAAGGAAGTCGATTTGCCGGCCGAGGTCGATCCGCAGTCTTCGAAGGCGACGTATAGGAACGGGGTCCTAGAGGTCGTTTTGAAGAAGGTTGGAACTGGAAATAAAGGAGTGAAGATAAAGATCGAGTAGATCCGAACTTCACCCCTCTTCTTTTTACATGACCTCTATGGTTGGGACGCCTAAGAGCCTGAGGACATTTCCGAAGACCGTGGTAAATGCCTTAACGAGTCCCAGCCTAAACCTTTTCACGGATTCCTCCGCCCGTAACACCGGGGATTTCTCATAGAAGTTGTTGAACTCAGAGGCGAGTTTATATGCGTAATTTGCTATGGGCTTCACCAACAGATTCTCCTCGAATTCCCGTAAGAGGATGGGGAGATAGGTCATCCTCCTCAATAACGCTTTCTCTGCTTCTGTTAGATCATCCGGCGGCTTCGTGGAGATCTTGGAATCCGATTTTTCGAGGATTCTAAGCGCCCTGGCATACGTGTACTGTAGGTAGGGGGCTGTATCACCTTCTAGCTTAAGCATTTCCTCGGTGTTTAAGACTATCATCTTATCGATGTCGGGTTTTATCAACGAGTATCTCAGGGCGCCGACGGCGATCTTTTCCGATACTTTCTCGATCTGATTTTCGCTCCAGTCCGGGTGTCTCTGGGCCACTTCCTCCGCGGCTCTCTTCTTCAGCATATCTATTAGCTGATCTACCTTGACGTATAGCCCCCTCCTCCCGCTCATGTGGATTACCTGCTGGTCTGGTTCGGGGGAAAAGCCCAACTTCTCTGCATCGTTCCTGCTGAGGGCGACGACTTCATACGCATAATGGATGTATCTTTCGGATTCCAATCCTAGAATCTTCAGGGCGTATCTGACTATCTCCTGTGGGCGTTTCTGCCTCGCGTCGATCACGTTTATCACTCTCTCGATTTTTGAGAGCTTCAGCCGGGTATCCCCCTTCCCAGAAGTTATGTAGATTTTTGTGCCATCTGGGTTCTGGTCGAAGATCATATAGGCGAAGTCTTTGGAAGTGCCCCCGAGCTTCCATGAAGCATAGGCTATGTCTCTCGCGATGTAGGTGGTCGTGCCATCGCTCTTAACCAATACTTCGTCTCCCTCCTTTGATAAGACTGGGTGTCTGGATAGATCTAGTAGCCAGCATCCGGCCTTTGGTCCCGACTCCGCGTAGTATACCGCGCCTTTCTTCCTGAGCTTTTCGAAGACTTCATCCCAGAGGTGGTATTCCAGTACGTCGCTCTCCATATTTAGGATGTCGTATCTCGCCCCTAGCCTCCAACATGTTTTAAGCTGATCCTTTAGAACCCTCTCAACTATCGTCTTATTCAATTCAAAATATCTCCCACTACGCGATTCGATCTCTTTAACAATCTGCTTCCTCTTCTCGGCGAGCGCGGGGTCGGCCTCCACCCGTTTAACGGATTCGACGTAGACCAAGTCTCCGCAATATTCATCGAAGCGCATGTCTTTTGGGGGATCAAGAGGATACCCGAGTTCGGAGAACCCCAAAACTACGTCGGCCATCTGGGTTCCGCTGTCATCGATGTAATTTAGGATCGTGACATCATATCCCAAGAACTCGAATATCCTCGCAACCGTGTCTCCTAGGCAGGTGTTCCGCGCGTGGCCGACGTGAAGAGGTTTATTTGGGTTAACGCTCGTATGTTCTATGATTATCCGCTTTCCCTCCCCGATCTTTGATGAGCCGTATCGCTCGCCTTCACCGAGGATCTCATCCAAAATGGATTCGGCGTATTTACTCCAGTCAACCTTGAAGTTCAGGTAGCCGTTGACGGCCTCAACGGAGTTCACTAGCCTCGCTCTTGAAAAGTCAATTGACCTGGCTAGTTCCTCAGCCACCGCGCGCGGATTCTTCTTCAGGTTCCTCGCTATTTGGAATGCCGCCGTCGAGGATACCTCACCGTATTCAGGGTTCTTTGACAACTGGACTTTGGGATCCTCCACTCCCACTTCCCGTAGAAGCGCCTCGGCCTCGGCGATGAGCTTCCTTAATCCCATCTTCCACCATCAAGTGAATAGCCCTCTGTTAAACTTTATCGCCTAATGAGGTGGATCTCAGATGAGAACATGGGCGGGATCCTGAATAAAGTGGTCGACAGGATGTCGGCGGAAAGGGTCTTAGACCTTGCATCTAAGCTCATCAAGATCCCCAGCGTAAATCCCCCAGGCAATACCAAGGAAATAGCAGAGATAGTGAAGGACTACTTAGAAAGCAACGGGATCTCGGCGGATCTCTACGAGCCGAGTCCGGGAAAAGTGAACGTCGTGGCGAGAATTGGAGATGGGCGGGAAGATGACGCCCTTATCCTGAACGGGCATATGGATGTTGTCCCGGTCGGGGATGAATCTAGGTGGAGCTTCCCTCCATTCTCCGGGGAGGTGAAGGGGGAATTCCTACTCGGCAGAGGAGCCTCTGACATGAAGGGAGGACTGGCGGGGATAATAGAGGCATTCATCGCGGCCTCGAAGTTTGAAGGAGAATTCCAGAGACCCGTGATCCTCGCATGCGTCGCGGACGAGGAAACCGGCGGAAAATTTGGGACCGAATACCTACTGGAGAAAGGGATAACGCGTGGATCCGATGTCTTGATCGCCGAGCCGACAGGCCTTGACTCAATAAACATCGGGGAGAAAGGCGTGTTATGGAGCAAGATCAAGATCCGCGGTAGACCCGGCCATGGGAGCCTCGCGCCCTACGTCGGCGAAAACGCGATAACCAAGGCTTGTGAAGTCATCCGGGAGCTCTTGAAGGTAACCGAGATCGGGTCGAAGCTTCCCGAGGAGCTAGATGAGGTTGTCGGTTTTTCTAGGCAATTCGTTGAGCGTAGGGGTGGGAGGGGCGCCGGCATAGTCTTAGATCACGTGACCATCAACGTGGGCTTGATTCGGGGAGGGGTGAAGGTAAACGTGGTCCCGGATCTCTGCGAAGTTGAATTAGATATGAGGATTCCAATAGGTCTCCCGAGCTCTAAAGTGATAGAGTTCATCAAGGAAGTATTGGAGAGATATCGCGGAGAATTGGAGGTCGTGGCCTCTTCTGAGGCAAATTACACCTCCCCGAGATGCGAGATCGTGAGATCCCTGAAGAAAGTGATTTCGGAGATCTTGGGGCTGGAAGCGAGGCCGTTCCTCCAAATAGCGTCGAGTGACGCGAGGTTTTACCGCGAGAAGGGCATCCCGACGATTCACTACGGCCCCGGAGAACTCGAAACAGTCCACGGATACGACGAGAAGGTTAAGGTGGGAGATTTGATTAAGGCGGCGAGGATATACGCGGGCGTGATAGCTGAATATTCCCTCCAACCGCGCTGATTTTATAAGTTGACGGGCGGATCATAATCACGGATGCCGGCGAACCTTCCGGCCGAAGCGGAGAAGGCGCTCGCGAGATATCAAGCTGCTAGGACTATTCCGGAGAAGATCAAGGCGTTGGAGGAAGCGCTGAGTCTCATCCCGGATCATAAGGGCACGGAGAAGCTCCGAGGGAGGATTAAGAGGCGGATCGCGGAGCTGAGGCGGGAGGCCGAGAGGAAGGCCGCGGCTAGGGCCACGAGAAAGGACTATTTCCACATACCGAGAGAGGGCGCGGCGCAGGTGGCCATGATCGGCGTCACAAACTCCGGGAAATCAAGCCTTCTAAGGGCCCTGACGAACGCTAAGCCCCGGATCTCCCCATACCAGCTAACAACAGTTGAACCCGCTCCCGGAATGATGGTGCACGATGGGATCGAGCTGCAGCTGGTGGAGCTTCCGGCGATATTGACGGAGGGCTTGGAGGAGATCCACCTCACGAATAGGTCGATAGGTTTTGCGAAGAACTCAGACTTAATCCTAATAATCTTGGATGGGAGCAGGGATCCGATACTCCAGCTTAAGAAGATAATGGAGCTATTGGATGAATCCGGAGTCACCCTCGGGCCCAAGCGCTGCGAGATCGAGATAGAGAAAAAGGACAGCGGTGGAATAAGGTTAGTGGTATTTGGGAGGCTGCGCGCGGATCCCAGGGAGATCACGAATTTACTCCGGTCGATAGGGATACGTAACGCGGTGGTCAAGGTCTATGGAGACGCGGGGATAGAGGACTTCGAGGAGATCATAATCAGGGATCTGATACACAAGAAGGCGATCATAGTCGTAAACAAAATAGAGCTGAGTAACCACGATATCTTAGAATCCCTGAGGAAACTTGTCGAGAGAGAGGTCCCAGTTATCGCCGTCTCAGCCGAGCGCGGTCACGGTTTAGATGATCTGAAGGAGCTGATAATCAAGGAACTCGACTTGATCAAGGTCTACACCCAGAAGGATGGAGTGAAAGCCGATAAACCCCTAGCCGTTAAGCGGGGAACCACCGTCAAGGAGCTCGCGGAGATAATTCACAGGGAGTTCGCCGAGAAAATGAAATATGCGAGGGTCTGGGGGAAATCCGTGAAGATCCAGGGACAGAAAGTTGGCCCGGATCACGTGCTTGAGGATGGCGACGTAGTTGAGATATTTGCATAATGCGAGGGAGCCCATTTTTGAGGATGTCTTGCTTCGCGACGACCATTAGCGGCTTAGAACGCTTCGCTGCAGGAGAATGTAAGGAGATAATAGAGGTGGAGGCAAATCCCGATGTGGGGAAGATAATCTTCGAAGCCGACCTCGATCAATTGGTCAAGCTAAATCTGAGCTCCAGGATGCTGCATAAAATATTCATAATGTTGGCGAGGACGAGGGTCGAGACCATCGAGGATATCCACGGGGCCGCCAGCCAAATAGATTACACGGAGTTCATCGAGGCCGATCAAACCTTCGCGGTCCAGGGGGAGAGGCATTCCAAAGACAAGCCCTTTACCAGCCTCGATATGGCCGCGGCGGTCGGGAGGGCGATTATCCAGAGCTTCAGGGAGAAGACGGGGAAGCGGCTACGCGTAAACCTCGACAACCCAGATGTCCAGTTTTATTGTTTGATAAGGGATTCAGAATTTTTTCTGGGACTGAATACCACGGGTAAATCTCTCCACAGGAGATTCTATAGGGTCTTCCACCACAGGGCAGCGCTCCATCCGACGATAGCCGTGGGGATGATGAGGATCGCGGGGTGGAGAAGGGAACATTTTATCCTCGACCCGATGTGCGGCGGCGGCACAATACCCATCGAGGCGGCGTTATCAGCGATCAGGGTGCCGGTTGGGGCGAGGAAGCTAAATGATCTGGCCTTGCTCAGGCTTAGTTTCATAGATGTTGAGAGGGTTCGCGCAATCGCCGAGGAGCTTGAAGGGGAGGTGGACTTCGGTTTTAAGCCGAGGATCATGGGAACCGACGCCTCTTCGAAGAGCATTCACGGAGCGCTCATGAACGCGGAGAAAGCCGGCGTCTCACATTTAGTGGAGTTCTCGGTTAGGGACGTATTCAAGATAAATGAGTGGCTGAGGAACGAGCCGGACCATGTGATAATGAATCCACCCTATGGTCTCAGGATGGGGATAAGGAAGATAAGGGAATTCTATGAGGGGGTGTGCGCGAGCCTGGCCGACGCAGCTCCCAGCTCTAGGCTCACGGCCATAGTCTCTAAGCCTGGGATCTTTTCGAAGGCGCTCGAGAAAGCCGGGTACTCTATTCTTTCGAAAACCCCTGTTGTTTATGGAAGGTTGAACGCCGTGATAATTTCAGCAGAGCGGTGAGCAATCCAGTAGGCCCATGGCCAAAATTCGCTAGGTTAATTTCTTGGCTAATCCGGCAACCCCGTAAGATGGATAAATTCGAGGAAGACATACTATGCGTCAAGGAAGCGCTTGAGAGGAGGTTTGGAGCGCGGCTTCGAGAGGAGATAAGGAGGCTCGCGGACAGGCTCATAGAACTCCACAAAGCGAATCGCGTCAAGATAAATCACTCCGTTATGGAATACGTGCTCGCGGCGCATCTCGCTGCCAAGGGATATGAAGTGGACGTGGAGCACCCCCTCGAAGGCGATTTAGTTGCGGACTTAGTCGCATTAAGAGGCGGGAAGAAAACGATAATCGAGGTCGAAACGGGGTTCACCTCGCCGGAAAACGCGTTAGATCCTCAGGGATACCTCACGGCCAGGGTCATAAGCAAGATCGCGAGGTATAGTGCTCACGCCGATAGGTTCAGCCTCGCAACCCCCGCCCACAACATCCTCCAGATACCAACAATGCTTCTCAAACCCCTCAAGAAGAGGAAAGCCGAGGAGATCAAGGTCCTAAAGGAGCTCTGCGATAGATACTACGCAACTCCCACGATCGCCGTAGAAAAGCTCGCTGAGATGAAGCTACACCTAATCTACATAATCAACGTCGACCTCCTAGAGGTCAAGCAACTGACCCCAGGAAGATACCTCAAAAGATTCCAAAGCCTCTGCCCAGATCAAAAACAAATAAAGAAATATCTAAGGGCTGGCCTTCGGAGCCACGTGGCCTACGAGCATGCACCCCCATGAATTCTCCAAGGAGCACGCTCTTCAGCCCCACCACACACCCGCTTTGGACCACCGCTTACGCGGTGTTCATGGAGCAGGTGTGTGATGCACTCACAGGAGTTTGTAGCTAGGGCACCCCCCAGCTACTTCTCCTGTTCGTGCGCGACTCTTTTCCGGCCAGCCCGTTCTCTATTTTCTGATGGGTGTGGGATAAGGGTTTCTCCAATTCGGGGTCTTGAGTATGACTTGGGAATTTAAGGGGTTATAAGGATCTGGAGGTTTATCCGGAGCCGTGGCTCAGCCTCTTCGCGATTCTCTCGATCAGCCTGTCGTATGCGTCGGCGAAGACGTGGTAGATCCTCTTCGCGAGCCTGTAGAGGGTGATGAAGAAGAAGATGGCGGCGGCCGTCATAACTATCTTCGAGAGCAGGTCTCCGATCAGCGGGATCCCCGAGAGATTCGTCGCGTAGATCCAGGCGATGAGCCCCAGCACCGCGTACATCAAGTCGAGGAAGACGCGTTTGAGGGTCTCCTTCGTCGCACCCACCCTGCTGACGAGTCTGACCGCGATTATGTCCGCCAATTTCTTCGTCGATGAGAGGATCATGTAGCCGAAATAGATGATCACCACCATCTCGAGGACGAGGAGCACGTCATTTGATGTCAACGCGGCGTTCTCGAGCCGGATCAGCGTGAAGCCCGAGATTATGGGGCCCACGAGCTTGATTATTAGCAACGCCAACGCGAGCTTCAGCACCCTGCTAACTATCTCCGAAATGGCCTCCTTCACAAGGCTCGTCTGAGATGGTATCTCAGGCCACGGTACTCTCCCAGAGCCCCGGGTCGGACGCGGCTCGGCGCCACCAGCCCTCCTAGCAAGGAGCAAACCCGCTAGATAATATGCGAAGGGAGCGAATGCTATGTAGTAAAGCGCGGCCTCGGGAAAGCCGATTATCGCGGCGAGGAAGATAGCAAATAGCCTAACATCGCGGGTGACGGGGATCCTCCGGATGGATTCGACCTTTAAGCCCAGTGACTTCAAGAGGTGGGTTACGTAGCTGACGAGGATCGTGTTGGCCGCGGCGAGGGCGGCGGCCGAGACCGTGAATAGATTCAGGGGCCAGAGGGCGAAAGCCAAGCCCAAAATTATCGCTAGATCAGCCAACCTATCGGAGAAGGAGTCCAAGAACCCCCCAAATCTAGATGAGCACTTATACAGCCTCGCGAGTTCGCCGTCCATGCCATCCACTATCGACGCGAGCTGGACGAGTATCCCGCCGAAGAAGAAGCTTCTTAGGGCGAGGAGGACGGCCCCCGCCACCGCGATGAGAAAAGAGAAGATCGATACTAGGTTGGGGTTTACGAAGATCCTCCGCTTATAGAGCGCGAGTGAGATCGTTGAGGAGACCGACCTGTTGAGGTAGCGCGAGACGAACCCGTCGCTGGGCCTGACGAGTTCCCGCTTAAGTATACTCCAGTAAAGGTGCCGAGCTTTCTCGAGGTCTTGGGGGGTATCTATGTCTTTCCAGAGGAGCCCGGTCACGTCGACGAAGCCTACCTGTCCATCACCCGCGGCGAGGTTCAAGGCGTCTTTAATCGTCGCCGTCGCCCCATTCTGCTTCAGGGCCTTGCGTATGTATTTCCTGGCGGAATTATTACAGTATATTATCCCGGTGTCTATTCCGTAGACGGGGGTAAGCGATTTATCGGCCTCGACTATCCTGCTCTGATCGATTCTCAGCTTCAATCCCTCCTCCGCTTCCGAGATCGTCGGCTCCCTATCCAGGCAGACAATGAATGCCTCCTCCGCGCCTTCTATCGCCTTAAGAACGGTCTCCAAGAGCCCCCTCTCGAAGATGTGGTCCGACATGATCGCCAGAAACCTGCCCTTAATCTTCTTCGCGGCCAAACCCATGCTGTAGAGGTTTCCGAAGTTATCCAGGTCGGCCTCAATTACCTCAACGGAGTCGCCCAGTTTCTCGCGGAAGACTTGAGAATAGGCGGGCCTAGTCACTATATACAACTCGTCCAATCCCATGGCCTTAAGCCTCTCCACTATGAAGTCGAGTATCGTCACACCGGGCTCTAGCTCCATAAAGCACTTCGGAGCCTGATCCGAATACGGCTTCAGCCTCGTGGCTTCGCCTGCCGCCAAGATCGCAACTGGGATATTAGCCATATTACGTTTCATGAGAGGGCGCTCATGATATAAGTCTTAAAGCCCAAGAAAAAGCCGAAATCAGCCCCCGGAGAAGGAAAATGGCCAAGGCCCGCAAACAGCCCCGAAAGGCTTTTATCCTCCAACCGCAGCCTAATAATTGGCTGGTGGCGACGGCGGTGCCGCCCACGAACCGGGCCGGTTCCCGGCTCACCGATGTGTGGGCGGTCTCCTCCGCCAGCCACAGGATGGGGACCTAAGCAGCCCAGATCACGCTTAGGTCTTACGCGGGGCCTTCCGCGAAGCCCCCTTGGAGGCGT